>CAZGTK010000049.1:0-11146 GCA_964528415.1 uncultured Burkholderiales bacterium
GCGCTGCCCGTCTCGACGTCGGTGCGGATCTCGTTCAGCAGATTGGTGACGGCGGGGTTGGCATGGCCGCGCGCGACGATGTCGAAAGCCTGCAGCAGCGGCACGCCGGATTTCATCATGGTGGCCAGCTGGCGCGTGAAAAGGGTGATGTCCTTTTCCGTGATCTTCTTGCCGACCTTGGCCCGCTGCTTGCGCACCTTGACGACGTTGATGCCCTGCCGACGCAAGGTCGCGCTGACGAGCGCCTCGCCCGTCGCGCGCATCTCGCCCTTGATCATCTTGCCGGTCTTGTCCCGGCCTTCCCAGGCGAAAACGGACTCTTTCGCCCTCTTGTCTGCGGTTGCCACTGCGGTCGCCATAACGGTCCCCCTCTCGACCCGGAAGCCGGGTGCAGGTCGCTCCTTTCAAGCAGGCATCGTGCCACTTGCGGCGCATGCCAAACGCCCGCCGCCATTGGCGTCGAACGGCCCGATCAGCATCCTATCATAACATTTGAGATTCAAAAAACAAGCTAAATTAATGTTTTTAAATATTTTAGCTTTCCAGCATCAGACCTCGGTCTCGCTTGTGGCCAGAGGCGCCGCGGGCTCCTTGGGCAGGCGGGGAAACACCTTGACCATCCGCACGGCACGATCCTGGGTCTGGACGATCTCCATCGGCTGGTCGGCAATCTTGACGCTCGTGCCGGCCTCGGGGATATCCTGAAAATGCTCCAGAATCAGTCCGTTGAGTGTCCGCGGGCCGTCGAGCGGCAAGGCGAAGCCCAGCTTGCGGTTGAGTTCGCGCAGGGTCGTGGCGCCCTCGACCAGGTAGCTGCCGTCCGCCATCGGGGTGAACCCGCCCGCGGCCGCGGGCGAGTGCGTCGTGAATTCGCCGACGATCTCCTCCAGGATGTCCTCCACCGTGACAAGGCCCTGCAGTTCCCCGTACTCGTCGACCACGAGGCCGAGACGCTGCTGGTTCTCCTGAAACTGGTGCAACTGGGTCAGCAGCGGCGTGCCGCTCGGCACGAAGTACGGTGACTGGCACACGCGGGCCAGGTCGTCGGCGGTCGTGGCCGGATCGTTGAAAAGATTGAGCACGCGGCGCGCGTGCAGGATGCCGACGATGTTGTCCAGTTCGCCGCGGAACACCAGCAGCCGCGTGTGGTAGGACGTTGCGACTTGGTCCTTGATGCGCTCGAGCGGCGCGTCGAGGTCGACCGCCTCGATCTGGTTGCGCGGCACCATGACGTCGTCGACACGGATGTCCTCGAGCTCGAACAGGTTGACGAGTATCGTCTGGTGCTTCTGCGGAATGTAGTTGCCCGCTTCCAGCACCAGCGTGCGCAGTTCCTCCATCCCCAGCCGCGGTGGACCGCCGCCGCCCTGGCGGATTCGCAGCGCCCAAAGCAGGCCGCGCACCACGACGTTCACGGTCCAGACGATGGGGTAGACGATCTTGAGCAGCGGCGTCAGCACGTAGCTGGCGCCGAAGGCGATGGGCTCCGGGTGCGTCGCGGCGATGACCTTGGGCGTGATCTCGCAGAAGATCAGCACGACGACTGTCAGCGTGAGCGTTGCCAGGCTCAGTGCCAGCTCCCCGTCGCCGTAGAGCCGGATGGTGATGACGGTGACGAGCGCAGCCGCCGCCATGTTGACGAGATTGTTGCCCAGCAGGATGACGCCGAGCAGCTTGTCGGTCTTGGACAGCAGTCCGGCCGTGAGCCGCGCGCCGCGATGCCCCGTCTGCGCCAGGTGCCGCAGTCGATAGCGGTTCAGCGCCATCATCGCGGTTTCGGAGATGGAGAACAGCGCGGAGCAGACGAGCAGTGCTGCGAGGGCGCCGAACAGGGCGCCGATGGGCACGCGATCCAACGGCGGTTACCTGGGGTGCGGAGACGTCTGCGCAGTATCGGCGGGCGTCGGCGCGGGTGTCAAGGCGGCGCCTCGCTTCATCGACCGAGAATGATCTCGAGCACGAAGCGGCTGCCGACGTAGGCAAGCAGCAGGGCAACGAAGCCGGCGAGCGTCCAGCGGATCGCCACCCGCCCGCGCCAGCCCCACAGCGTCCGGCCCGCCAGCAGCGCAGCGAAGATCAGCCACGAGACGATGCCGAACACGGTCTTGTGCGTGAACTGCAGCGGCCTGCCGAACAGTTCCTCGGAAAAGACGATCCCCGTCGCCAGCGTCAGGGTGAGGAGCACGAAACCGAGCCAGAGAATGCGGAAGAGCAGCGTCTCCATGGTCAGCAGCGGCGGCATGTCGCTGAGCAGGGACGAGCGCGTCGGATGATGCAGGCGCCGCTCGGCATAGGCCATCAGGACGGCGTGCAGCGCCGCGATCGTGAACAGGCTGTACGCAAGCAGCGCGATCAACAGGTGGTACTTGAACGCCGGCACGCCGGTGTTGGCGAGCGGCTCCGCGGACGGAGAAATCAGCGGCAGCAGCGCGGAGAATGCCGCCGAAGGCGCGAGGATCACCAGCAACGCACGCATGTCCCAAAACAGACTCGCCACCCAGTACACCAGCAGCGTGAGGAACACGATCGCCGAAACGGCGTTGGCGAGGCCGAGGTACAGCGCGTCGGGGCCGAAGATCGTCGCGGCGAGCGCGTAGCCGTGCAGGGCGAGCGGCACCAGCAGCAGATGCCCCGGCCACGACGGCGTCGCGACCCCCGGCATGCTTTCAGGCGCCGCCGGCCTGCAGCGCGCGCGCCACTGCACCGCCGCCACGGCGGCGTAGAGCAGGGCGGCGAGGGAATACGGTAGAATCGGGGGCATCGTGGAAGTCGTTGGTTAGTCTACACGAACCGCCGTCCGGCCGGAGTCACCGCCCATGTTCGATACCCTTTCGCAGCGCCTGTCGCGCGTCGTCAAGACGCTGCGCGGCGAAGCGCGCCTCACCGAGGCCAACGTCCAGGAAGCGCTGCGCGAGGTGCGCGTCGCGCTGCTCGAGGCGGATGTCGCGTTGCCGGTCGTCAAGGAGTTCATCGCCCAGGTCAAGGAGAAGGCGCTCGGCCAGGAGGTGCAGGGAAGCCTCACCCCCGGGCAGGCGCTGGTGGGCGTGGTCCATCGCGAGCTCACGCGCCTCATGGGCGAGGCGAACGCGGCGCTCGACCTCGCCACGACGCCGCCGGCCGTGATCCTGATGGCGGGCCTGCAGGGCACCGGCAAGACGACGACGACGGGCAAGCTCGCGCGCCTGCTGCGGGAGAAGAAGAAAAAGGTGCTGCTGGTGCCCTGCGACGTCTACCGCCCGGCCGCCGGCGACCAGCTGCGCACCCTCGCGCAGCAGGCCGGCGTCGAGTTCATCGCTGCGGAGGCGGGCGAGTCCCCGGTCGCCATCGCCACCAGGGCCGTGGACCACGCGCGCCGCCATTACGTCGACGTGGTGCTGGTGGACACGGCCGGCCGCCTCACCATCGACCAGGACATGATGGACGAGGTGGCGGCGCTTCACCGGGCGCTGGCTCCCGTGGAGACGCTGCTGGTGGTCGACGCCATGCAGGGCCAGGACGCGGTAAACACCGCGAAGGCCTTCGGTGAAGTGCTCCCGCTCACCGGACTCGTCCTGACCAAGCTCGACGGCGACGCGCGCGGCGGCGCGGCGCTCTCGGTGCGGCAGGTCACCGGCAAGCCGATCAAGTTCGTCGGCATGAGCGAGAAGCTGGGCGGTCTGGAGCCGTTCTATCCGGAGCGCATGGCGTCGCGCATTCTCGGCATGGGGGATGTCGTTTCGCTGGTGGAGGAGGTGCAGCGCACGGTTGACCGTGACGAGGCCGAGAAGCTCGCTCGCAAGATGAAGGCCGGCAAGAGCTTCGACCTCGAGGACTTCAAGTCGCAGATCGGCCAGATGCGCAAGATGGGCGGCCTGGGCGCCATGCTCGACAAGCTGCCGGCGCAGGTGGGCCAAGCCGTGCAGGGCGCCGCGATGGACGACAAGGTGTTCGGGCGCATCGAGGGCATCATCAATTCCATGACGCCGCAGGAGCGCGCCAAGCCCGAGATCATCAAGGCGTCGCGCAAGCGCCGCATCGCTGCGGGCGCCGGGGTCACGGTGCAAGAGGTCAACCGTCTGCTGAGCCAGTTCGAGCAGACGCAGAAGATGATGAAGATGGTCTCCAAGGGCGGCGTCGGCAAGCTGATGCGCAGCATGCGCGGCGTCCTTCCCGGGATGCGCTAGCGGGCCGGCTCCGAGCCGGCGACCGCCGCGGCTCCGCTGCCCCGTGTCCGCACCGCTCACGCTCGACGATCCCGTCCAGCTCACGCGCGAGCTGGTGGCGATCGATACCGTCAACCCGCCGGGCGACGAGGCGGCCTGTGCCGCCGCGCTGCGCGATGCGCTCGAGCGCGCGGGTTTCAGCGTCGGGTGGCATCCGTTCGGCGCGCGGCGCGTAAACCTCGTGGCGCGGCTGGGCGGACGGAGCGACCGCAAGCCGATCTGTTTCACCGGTCATATGGATACCGTGCCGCTCGGCGCCGCGGCCTGGCGCCACGATCCGTTCGCCGGGGAGCTGGTCGACGGCAGGCTCTACGGTCGCGGCACGAGCGACATGAAGGCCGGCATCGCGGCGTTCGTGGTGGCCGCGGCGGCGCTCGGCAGCCGCCTGCAGCGGACGCCGGGCGTCGAGTTGGTCATCACGGGGGGCGAGGAGACGGGGTGCCAGGGGGCCCTGAGCCTGGCCCGCGAGGCCGGCGCGCTCGGCACCGCCGGCGCCATCGTGGTCGCGGAACCGACGGCCAATTACCCGTTCGTGGGGCACAAGGGCGTGGTGTGGTTGCGGGTGCGGGTGCGGGGCATCACGGCGCACGGATCGATGCCGGAACAGGGCGAGAACGCCATCTACAAGGCGGCCCGCGCGGTGCAGGCGCTGGAGCGCCTGGCCGTCGGGAACGTTTCGCACGAGCTGATGGGAGGCGGGACCCTGAACGTCGGCACGATCCAGGGCGGCCTCAACATCAATTCCGTCCCGGACGAGACCGTCATGACCGTGGACATCCGGACCGTGCCGGGCCTCGATCACGCCGGCATCGTCGAGCGCGTACGGCGCGCGGTGGGGCCGGAGGCGGAGGTGGAGCCGATCCTGGACGTCGGCCCGGTGTTCTCGGAGCCCGGCGGCGACTGGATTCAGCGCGTGTTCGACCTGGCAGCGGCCGCGGCAGGGGAGCGGCCTGCCCCGCGGACGCTGCCCTACTTCACGGACGCGGGGGCCCTGAAGGCGGCCTACGGCGGGCCCCCGGCGGTCATCCTCGGCCCCGGCGAGCCCCAGATGGCGCACCAGACCGACGAATACTGCCGCGTCGACCGCATCGGCGCGGCGACGAACCTCTACCGCCAGATCATCGCGGACTGGTGCGATCTCTGAGCGCCTTGCGGGCTTGCCAAAAAATACTTTAAAATCCCGGCCTTTTCGCATTTCGCGGGAAACCAGGGAACCGAGGTAACGATGGTAGTCATTCGCCTGGCGCGCGGCGGCGCCAAAAAGCGGCCCTTTTACAACATGGTAGTGACCGACTCGCGCAACGCGCGGGACGGCCGTTTCGTCGAGCGCATCGGTTTTTACAACCCGATGGCGGCCGAGGGCGAAGAAGGGCTTCGCATTCAGCTCGACCGGCTGACGTACTGGCAGGGCAAAGGCGCCAAACTCTCCGACACCGTGGCCCGGCTGGTCAAGCAGTTTGGTCCCGGACCCGCGGCCTGACCCGCCGGCCGAACGGCGCTGGGTAGTGCTCGGCGAACTGGGTTCGCCGGTCGGAATCAAGGGCTGGATCAGGGTTCGCGCCTTTACCCGCACGCCTGGAGCCATCGGCGCCTACGCGAGCTGGTGGATCGGCCCCCCGGGCAACCGGCGGGAGGTCGAGGTGGAGGCGGTCGAGGAGCGGGGCAAAGGGGTCGTCGCCAAGCTGGCGGGGTGCGATGACCCGGAAGCGGCGCTCCATTTCCGGGGACTCGAGATTGCGGTGCCCAGGGAAACGCTGGTGGCGCCGGAAGCGGGGGAGTTTTACTGGGCTGATCTGATCGGCCTGCGGGTCGAGAACCGGGATGGCGTCGACCTCGGAAGGGTGACCGGCCTGATCGAGACCGGCGCCAACGAAGTGCTGCAGGTGCAAGCGGAGCGGGAGCGGCTGATCCCGTTCGTCGAGCCGGTCATCAGGGAAGTGGACTTGGCTGCAGGCGTCGTCCGCGTGGAGTGGGAAGCCGATTATTAGGCGGAGGCGGCGGCACAACGGGGACGCGTGGAATGCGCTTTGACGTGATCACGCTGTTCCCGGAGATGGTGGGTGACGGCTTGGGCTACGGGGTGACCGGCCGCGCGCGGGAGCGCGGGCTTTTCGGTCTCAGGACCTGGAATCCGCGGGATTACACCCGGGACGTGCACCGCACGGTCGACGACCGGCCCTACGGCGGCGGTCCGGGGATGGTGATGCTGGCCGAGCCGCTGGAGAAGGCGGTGGCGGCAGTGAAGGCGGATCAGCGGGCGGCGGGGCTCGAGCCGGCGCCGGTGATCTACCTCTCGCCGCAGGGCAGGCGGCTCGATCACGCGCTGGTGATGGCGCTGTCGGCGCGCCCGGCGGTGACGCTGCTGGCGGGGCGCTACGAGGGCGTAGACGAGCGGGTGCTCGCGCGCCACGTGGACGAGGAGTTGTCCATCGGCGATTACGTCCTTTCGGGCGGCGAGCTGGCGGCGATGGTGGTGGTGGATTGCGTCGTCCGCCAGCTGCCCGGGGTGCTGGGCGACGAGCAGTCGGCGTGCGAGGAGTCCTTCGTCGACGGGCTGCTCGATCATCCGCATTACACGCGCCCGGAAGTGTACGCGGGCGAGGCGGTGCCGCCGGTGCTGTTGTCGGGCCACCACGCCGATATCCGGCGGTGGCGCCTCAAGCAGGCGCTGGGGCGCACGTGGCTGCGCCGCCCGGGACTGCTCGAGCGCCGCGCGCTGAGCAAGGAAGAGCGGGAGTTGTTGGAAGAATTCAAGGCCGAGCGCGCGGAGCGCGAAGCACAAGGCAAGGAGTGAAAGCCGTGGATCTGATCAAGCAGCTGGAGCAGGAAGAGATCGCCCGCCTGGGCAAGACCGTCCCGGAGTTCGCGCCCGGCGACACGGTCGTGGTCCAGGTCAAGGTGAAGGAAGGCAACCGCGAGCGCCTGCAGGCGTACGAAGGCGTCGTGATTGCCAAGCGCAACCGGGGGCTCAACTCCTCCTTTGTCGTGCGCAAGATTTCCTCCGGCGAGGGCGTCGAGCGGACGTTCCATACCTACTCGCCGCTGGGGGCGAGCGTCGAGGTGAAGCGCCGCGGCGACGTGCGGCGCGCGAAGCTCTACTATCTGCGCAACCTCACCGGCAAGAAGGCGCGCATCCGCGAAAAGCTCACCCAGAGCGACAAGGCGGCTGCCGAGTAATTCGTCGTGCGCGCGACGCGACCAGTCCTCCGGGCCGTCGCGCGCTTTCCCGCCCTTCTTTTCGCCGCCGGTCTGTCCCTGACCCCGGCGGCGCCTGCCCGGGGCGCGAGCGCCCCCGCCAAGGCCGACGCCGATCCCGCGCTGTCCGAAGTAAGGCGGCTCGCCGACGCCGGCGCGCCGCGCCTGGCGCTGAGCCGCATCGAGCGGCTGCAGCCGGAGCCCCACCTGCCGTCATGGTCGGATTGGGAGGCGCTGCGGTTCGAGCTGCTCGCCCGGCTGGACGATCGCGAGGCGCTCTACGAGCGGGCCCGCCGGCTTGCGTCCGGCGCGCCGGCGAAGCTCGTCCATGGCGCGTTCGGTCTCGCCGCCGGCATGGCGATGGAGGCCGGCGAGACGCGCCGCGCCGCGGACTTCCTGCGGCGCCAGCTGTGGTGGAGCGAACCCCCGGAAGAGCCGATTCAGCGAAGCGCGCGGCGCCGCCTGATCGAGGCCTACCTCGCGGAGCGCCGCGCCCGCGACGCGTATCGGGCCATGTTGCGCTTCCAGCAGGACTTCCGGCCGCTGACCCGCGACGAGTCGGAGGCGTTCGTTCGCGGCCTGGCGTGGCAGGGGCTCGGCAAGGAGGCGCTATCCTTTGCCGCCGGGCTCGATCCGAAGCATCCCCTCGTCATCCATGCCGAGCTCGGGGCTGGCATCACGGCGCCGACGGCCGCGCTGGGCGCCGCCAAGGCCGCGCTGGCGCGCGGTAGCGATCCCGACGCGCTGAAGCTCGAACTGGACGCGGCCCGCCGCGCGCCCGACCGCACTGCGGAGGTCGACGCGCTCGAGCGCCTGCTGAATCTGCCCGAGAAAGCCGTGGGGCCCGCCCAGCGGCCCGATGCCGGAGAGCTGGCAGAAGCCTACGGCCGCCTCGGGCAGGAGTTGGCCAACGCCGCGCAGCTGTTGGTGGGCGAGGACGCGGTGTGGCTGGCCACGGCGGAGAAGCTCAAGGCCGCGGACACGAGACGCGCCCGCGCGCTCTGGGCGCTGCTCGCGAAGCAGGGCCGGGCCGAGCCGACGCGCCGCCAGGCGACCGCGCTGCTGCTGGACTCCCTGGCGCAGAGCAAGCTCGCGCTAACCGCCGTCCGACTGTTCGCGGCGAGTTCGCCGCTCGCCCTGCCCCCGGAGGCTGCGGAGCCGCGGCGCAAACTCGCCCGAATGGCCCTGGACGTGGAGGCGTTTGCGGCGGCGGCCGAGTACTTGCGGGACGCGCCGGCGCCGGCCGACGTGCCCCCGGCCGAGTGGGCGCTGGAGCGAGCTCGCGTGCTGCTGGCAGCCGACCACGCGGCGGACGGCGAGGCCCCGCTGCGGGCCCGCGACGACGTCGAGTTCTAGCTGCCGCCGGCTGCGGCCGAGAAAGCGTTGGGCGTCGGGGAGAAGCTGCTGGGCGCCGGCAAGCTCGAAGGCGCCGGCCGCGTGCTGCAGTCCGCCCTGCAGGCGGCCGAGGGCGAGACCCGGCGCGGCATCCTGTACGCGCTGGGCCGACTGCGGCTGGCGCAGGGCAAGCCCGCCGAAGCGGCCGATTTCTTCATGCGCTGCGCCCTGGCGAACGGCGCCGATGCCGTGGATGCCCTCGCCGTCGCCGCGCGTACCGAGGCGGCCGCCAGTCTCGCGGCGGCTGGCTGGAACGCCGACGCGCACGCGCAATGGCGGTGGCTGCTCAAGAACGTCCGCGATCCCGGCTTCCGCGAGCTGCTGCAGCGCGAGGCGGCCCGGCCCCCGCGCTGAGAGGGCGCGGACCCGGGCCGCGCCGGGATCGGCTCAGCCGAGTTCGTTCAGGTATTCGTGCCGCGCGGTGTTGACGCGGGAGACGCGCGTCTCCACCGGCACGTTGTTGAACGTGTAGGCGATCCGCTGGATCTCGAGGACCGGATCGCCGGTGCGAACCTGCAGCGTCGCGGCGGTGTCCGCATCGCACAGGCGCGCGCGCAGGCGTTCCTCGGCGCGGATCACGTTGATGCCGAATTTCGACTGGTAGAGCGCGTAGATCGTGCGCTCGCGGCTGCGCAGCGTCTCCTCGTCGAGGCCCGGGAACAGGGCCTGGGGCACGGTGATCTGGTCGAGCAGGACCGGCCGACCCTGCAGGACCAGGCGGTTGCGGAAGCGAAAAACCGGAGCGCCGCGCGCGATGTGCAGACGCTCGGCCGTTTGGGCGTCGGCTTTGCCGCGACCGAAGGAAAGCAGTTCGGCGGTCGGATACTCCTTGCCGGCGCCGTCCTGACGCACGAGGTGAAAAAAGTAGTAGAGGGCGCGATCCTCGTTGTGAACGGCGACGAACGTGCCTTTGCCCTGGTGACGGACCAGGAGCTTCTCCGCCACCAATTCGTCGATGGCCTTGCGCACGGTGCCGATGCTGACGTCGAAGCGCGTGGCGAGCTTCGATTCGCTCGGCAGCGCCTCGCCGCGCGCCCACTCGCCCTGCGTCATGCGGTCCAGGATCTTGGCCTTGACCGCCTTGTACAGCGGGCTGGCGCCGACGCTGCCGAAGTTGACCACCCGCTCCACGCCCGTCGTCACGCCCTCACCCCCTGGGGATTTCACCGCCCGTTGCTGCGCTGCCGCATAATTCATATATATAACTTAGATGATTTAGTTGACAGTGGCAAGCGCCGGCGGCTATAGTGCCGCCTCGAAACGCATTCCTGCCGGGCGCCGGGATCGACGCGCGCCCACCTTGTTTTCCGGGGAGAGAGCGATGATTCATTTCGTGGTTCACGACGAGCACGATTCGGTCGGCGTCGTGGTGGTGGAAGGCGTCAAGGCCGGCGACGAGCTGACCGGCTGGATCATGGATCAGGACAAGGAGATCAAGTTCAAGTCGGCGAGCGACATTCCGATCGGCCACAAGCTGGCAATCAAGCCGCTCAAGAAGGGCGACACGGTGATCAAGTACGGCGTCGACATCGGCAAGGTGGTGGCCAACATCGGCGTTGGCGAGCACGCGCACGTGCAGAACATCAAGACCAAGCGCTGGTAGCCGCCGGCAAGCACGGTCTTGAAGACATTATCGAGAGGACACTGAACATGGATCTCAGCAAAGCGACATTCTGGGGCTACAAGCGCGAGAACGGCCGTGTCGGCGTGCGCAACCACGTCATCATCCTGCCCGTGGACGACCTTTCCAACGCGGCGGCCCAGGCCGTCGAGAACAACATCAAGGGCACCCTGGCGATCCCCCACCCGTACGGCCGGCTGCAGTTCGGCGCCGACCTCGAGCTTCACTTCCGCACCCTGATCGGCGCCGGCTCGAACCCCAACGTCGCCGCGGTGGTGGTGATCGGCATCGAGGAGGGCTGGACCAAGCGCGTCGTGGACGGCATCGCCAAGACCGGCAAGCCGGTCACGGGCTTCGGCATCGAGCTGCACGGCGACCACGACACCATCATGCGCGCCTCCAAGGTGGCGAAGGAGTACGTGCAGTGGGCCTCCGAGGTGCGGCGCGTGGAGGCACCGCTCAAGGACCTGTGGGTTTCCACCAAGTGCGGCGAGTCCGACACGACGTCGGGCTGCGGCGCGAACCCGACGGTCGGCAACGCGTTCGACAAGCTCGAGCCGCACGGCGTGACGATGGTGTTCGGCGAAACCACCGAACTCACGGGCGGCGAGCATCTCGTGGCCGAGCGCTGCGCGACGCCTCAGGTGCGGGAGCAGTTCATGAAGATGTTCAACCGCTACCAGGAAGTCGTGGACCGTCACAAGACGAGCGACCTGTCCGAGTCGCAGCCGAC
>CAZGTK010000050.1:0-10860 GCA_964528415.1 uncultured Burkholderiales bacterium
GCTTGTTCGGCTTGACCCAATCCCGGCGCAGGACCTCCTTGGCGAACGGCGCCAGCACCGACGCCGACTTGGCCTCCCCTTTGCCCGCCAGCACCTCCAGCGTCTTCTTCACCGTGCCGACGTAGTCTTCCGGCAGCGCGCGGGAATCGGTCCGGGGGTAGGTCAGGACCTTGTGCTTCTCGTACAGCGCCTGCGCCAGGCCGAGCGTCGCCTTGGCCGAGAAGCCGAAGCGTGAATTGGCCTCGCGCTGCAGGCTGGTGAGGTCGTAGAGCAGCGGCGGCGCCTGGGTGGTCGGCTTGGCCTCCTCCGTGACAACGCCGGGCTTGCCGTCGCACTTCCGGCGGATCGCCTCGGCGTCCTTCTGTTTCCAGAGGCGCTCGGCGCGGGCCTCGGCGTCGTCGGCTTTCTGGTCCTTGCTGAACGCCTCGCTGAACCATCGTCCGGCATACTCCCCGGCAGCGGCCGCGAACGTGGCATGGACCTCCCAGTAGTCGCGCGGGACGAAATCGCGGATGCGGCTCTCGCGTTCCACCAGGATCGCGAGCGTCGGCGTCTGCACGCGGCCGACGGTGGTTTTGTAGAAGCCGCCCTCCTTGGAGTTGAACGCGGTCATGGCGCGGGTGCCGTTGATGCCGATCAGCCAATCGGCTTCCGAGCGCGAGCGCGCGGCCGCAGCGAGCGGCTGCATGTCGCGGTCGCTGCGCAGCGCCTCGAAGCCGTCCCGGATCGCCGCCGGCGTCATGGACTGCAGCCAGAGGCGCTCGATCGGCTTCTTCACGCCGGCGAACTGCACGATGTAGCGGAAGATCAGCTCGCCCTCGCGACCCGCGTCGCAGGCATTCACGAGCTGGCCGACGTCCTTGCGCTTGATCAGTTTCAGCAGCGTCTTCAGCCGGGCCTGGGATTTCTCGATCGGCCTCAGCTCGAAATGCGGCGGGATCACCGGCAGATGGGTGAACGACCACTTGCCGCGCTTGACCTCGTATTTCTCCGGCACCGCCAGCTCCAGCAGGTGGCCGACCGCCGAAGACAGCACGTAATCGTCGCTTTCGTAGTAGTCGTCGTGCTTCTTGAAGCCGCCCAGCGCACGCGCGATGTCGGCGGCGACGGACGGCTTTTCGGCGATGATGAGTTTTTTGGTCATGGTGTCGTCGGAGCCGGTCGTCGGGCCAGAGGGGGCCGGCCGGGCCGCAGGGAGGGCTGATGATAGAAGCTGTCATCGGCCCGCACAAGCGCAAGATTCGCCGGCATGGCGCGGGTGAGCGCCCACTATCAAGTCGATACTGCTCTGAAACGAAAGGATTTTAGACCAGGCGCTGGTAGCGTCCACCGGGCAGGCTGATGACCTCTCCCGCAAGCTCGAGTTCCAGCAGCGCGGCGGCCACGTCCTGCGCCGTAAGACCGCTGCGCGCGGCAAGGGTGCCGGCATCGACCGGGTCGAACCCCAGATGCGCGAGCAGGGGGTGAGCGGTGCGGCCCGCTGCTGGCGCGGCCGCCGCCAAGGTCGCCATGCCCAGGTCCTCCAGCACGTCCTGGGCCGACTCCACCAGCTTGGCGCCATCCTTGATCAGTCGATGGCAACCTTTGCTCAGCGGCGAGTGGATCGACCCCGGAATTGCAAAAACGTCGCGCCCCTGCTCCCCGGCGAGACGCGCGGTGATCAGCGATCCGCTTTGGATCGCGGCTTCCACCACGAGTACGCCCAGGCACAGTCCGCTGAGGATGCGGTTGCGGCGGGGAAAATTCTCGGCCCGTGCCGGCGTGCCCAGCGGAAATTCCGATACCAAGACCCCTTCCGCCGCAAGGCGGTGGGCCAGGTCGCGGTTGCGTGACGGGTAGACGAGATCGAGCCCGGTGCCGACGACGGCCACGCTCGAGGAAGCGCCGGCCAGGCCGCCGGCGTGCGCGGCCGCGTCGATGCCGAGCGCTAGCCCGCTGACGACGGTGAGGCCGTGATCGCTGAACGCCCGGGCAAAGGTTTCTGCATTGGCCAAGCCCTGCGCGGTGGCGTTGCGACTGCCGACGATGGCCAGCGCCGGGGCGCGGAGGAGGTCGGCGCGGCCCTTTGCGTACAAAACGGTCGGCGGGTCGGACAGTTCGAGCAGGCGGGCGGGGTAATCGGCGTCGCCGAGCGCAAGGAGCCGATTTCCGGGCTGCGCCAGCCACTCCAAGGTGCGGGCCACGAGATCGGGATCGGGGCCCTTGCGCAGCGCCGCGGCCGCCGCCGCCCCGGCCGCCCGGGCGACGCCGGCACCGGCCGCGGCAAGAACCTCCGCCGGGCCGCCGAACGCCTGCAGCAACTGCCGGCGTGCCCGGTCACCCAGGCCGGGGGTCAGGCCGAGCCGGACCCAGGCCTCGGTGCGGGCGTCAAGGGCCATCGATCGGCGGGGCCGCCGATGGCCGGGGCATCAGGGGTTGCGGACGACGTCACCCAGCCCGATCGGGCGCTTGGCGTCCATGACCAGGGCGTAGGCGACGCGGTCGAAGACTCGGAACGCCATCACCAGCCCGATACGGATCGGCGGGACCTGGACGTTCTTGACCCCGCGCTCGAAGTTGGCGCGCCCTTCGTTGGGCAAGACCTGGAAGACGTGGCCGGGCTCGACGCCGTCGCGGCGACCGCGGTTGATGACCACGATGGCGTTCGGGCCCACCTCGGTGCCGGCGCGGTAGTTGTTGATGATGCGTCCGGAAATCGCCTTCTCGGGCGCGCGCGGGACGAAATTGACGACCCCAGGGTCCGACGCCTTGACCAGGCGGCTGCCGGTGAGGATTTCCTGGTTGGCCGAGGTGATCTCCACGATGGAGGCCGGATTCTCGAAGCGGTAGACACGCCCGGAGCCCAGGTGCACGGCCTCGTAACCGAGGATCTCGTCGGTTTCGGGATCCTTCAGCGCTTTGCCCGGTTCGAAGATGTCCCAGACCAGGCCCTGATCGCGCGGCAGGCCGGTGACGCCGACCAGGTCCCCGGCCGAGGCGATGACCCGGCCCTCCTGCGTTGCGGCGATCCGAGGCGCGTCGTTGAGGGCGCCCTCGTCGATGATCAGCGGGCGGGCCAGGAAGGCCCGCAGGTCGTTGGCCGATACGGTGGGAATGGCCGCCCGGTCGGTGCTCACCTCCCGCGGCTGCGGGGTGAGCTTGACGGTCTCCATGCCGCGGGCGAGCCGGGGCGCGCCGCCCGCCCCCGCCCGGTCAAGGACCAGCACGTCACCCGGGTAGATCAGGTGGGGGTTCTTGACCTGGTCCTTGTTCATCCCCCAGAGCTCCGGCCAGTGCCATGGATCGCTGAGGAAACGCCCCGAGATGTCCCAGAGCGTGTCGCCCTTCTGCACCACGTAGCGGTCGGGCGCATTCGGCGCCAGCCGAAGCTGGTCGGCCGCCGCCGGCAGGGCCAGAAATCCTGGAAACAACAGCAGGGATATAATGATCTTACGCATAGCGCTCGGCCTTCTGCTCATTACGACATGGTCGCCGGGGCGGCCGGCTCGCGGCCGCGCGGTCCCCTCCCTGGTTGAAACTTTAGATTAAATTGTCAATCTAGTCTATTCAATTTGCAAGATTTTATGGCGATAAGGAAAATCCTCCAGTACCCGGACCCCCGCCTCCACACCAAGGCGACCCCCGTCACGATGGTCGACGACTCGATCCGGGAGCTGGTGCGCGATATGGCGGAGACGATGTACGCGGCGCCCGGCATCGGCTTGGCGGCGACCCAGATCGACGTTCACCTGCGCGTCATCACCATCGATATCTCGGAAACGAAGGATCAGTTGCTGGTGCTCATCAACCCCGAGATCATCGAGCACTCGGGCCTGACGGAATGCGAGGAGGGGTGCCTTTCGGTACCAGGCATCTATGAGCGGGTGGAGCGCGCCGAGCGCATCACGGTCCGTGCCCTGGACCAGAGCGGCAAGTCGTTTACCCTCGAGGCGGACGGGCTGCTCGCCGTGTGCGTCCAACACGAGATGGATCACCTGCAGGGCAAGGTGTTCGTCGAGTACCTGTCCCGCCTGAAGCAGAATCGCATCATGACCAAGCTGCGCAAGCAGCAGCGGCAGGTGATGTAGCCCCGCGGCCGGCGTCTCCGCCCCCGTGAAACTCGTCTTTGCGGGCACGCCGCGGTTCGCGGCCGCCGCCCTCGACGCCCTCATTTCGGCCCCCCACGACGTCGCGCTGGTCCTGACTCAGCCGGACCGTCCGGCCGGACGCGGGATGCGGCTGTCCGAAAGCCCGGTCAAACAGCTGGCGCTGCGAACCGGGATCGAGGTTCGTCAGCCGCGAACCCTCAAGGACGACTCGCTGCAGCGGGAACTCGCCGACCTCGGCGCCGACGTGCTGGTGGTGGCTGCCTACGGCCTGATCGTTCCGCCGGCGGTGCTCGCGATTCCACGCCTCGGCGCCGTCAACATCCACGCGTCCCTGCTGCCGCGCTGGCGTGGCGCGGCGCCGATCCAGCGGGCGCTGCTCGCCGGCGATCCGACCACCGGGATCACGATCATGCAGATGGACGCCGGGCTCGATACCGGTCCGATGCTGTTGCGGCGCGAGACCGCGATTCGCCCGGACGATACCGGC
The DNA here is from genome assembly GCA_964528415.1 of uncultured Burkholderiales bacterium. Taxonomy (GTDB): domain Bacteria; phylum Pseudomonadota; class Gammaproteobacteria; order Burkholderiales; family UBA6910; genus DATIUV01. The sequence continues at coordinate 4,576 of CAZGTK010000050.1, forward strand.
GGGAGCCTGCACGACCGGCTTGCCGACCTGGGCGCCCGATGCATTGTCGAGGCGCTGGCGCGCATCGAATCCGGCGACCTGACGCCGACTCCGCAGGACGAAACGCAGGCCTGTTACGCGGCGAAGATCGACAAGCGTGAAGCCGTTCTGGACTGGAGCGCGGCGGCGGAGGACCTGGAGCGGCGGGTGCGGGCGTTCAATCCGCTTCCGGGCGCCGTGGGGGTGGTGCGCGGTTCAGCGCTCAAGATCTGGCGGGCCGGCATCGCAGACGGCCAGGGGGAGCCCGGGGAAGTGCTGCGCATCGGATCCGAGGGGATCGTCGTCGCCTGCGGCGTGGGGGCCTTGCGGCTCGAGTCGCTGCAGCGCCCCGGGGGGCGACCGCTCGCCGCCCACGAATTCCTCAAGGGGTTTCCGCTGCGTACGGGCGAGCGATTTGGCGCCTGACCCGCTAGCTGCCGGCAGCGTGCCGATCCATGCGTGAGGCCCAGCTCGCGGCGGCCGCGGCCGTGAGCCAGGTGCTGGCGGGCGCGAGCCTGAGCGCAGCGCTGCCGGCCGCGCTCGGGCGCCTGCGCGAAGCGCCGCCCGCCGAGCGCGCGCGGGCGCAGGATCTCGCCTACGGCACATTGCGTCACCTCGGTCTGCTCGATGCGGCGCTCGGCGCGCTGGCGCAGAGACCGCCGCGGCCGGCGATGCTGCGCGCGTTGCTGCTGGTGGCGCTCTACCAGCTCGAGTTCACCGAGGCGCAGCCGTACGCCGTCGTCAACGAAGCGGTCCGGGCCGCGGCCGACCTCACGTCGGGCGGCGCGCGGGGCTTCGCCAACGCCGTCCTGCGCGGCTTCCAGCGTCGCGCCGCCGAGCTGCGTGCCGAGTTGTGCGCCGCGGATGCCGTCGCGCGCTACTCTCATCCGTCCTGGTGGATCGCGCGGCTTCGCGCCCAGTATCCGGCCGATTGGGAGCGCCTGCTCGATCTGGCCAACACCAAGCCGCCGATGGCGCTGCGGGTGAACCGCCTGCGCTGCGGACTCTCGGACTATCTCGCGCTGTTGCAGGACGCCGGCATACCGGCGACGCCGGTGCCGCCGGCGGGTGCGCTGCTGCGCCAGCCCGTACCCGTGGCGGAGCTGCCGCGCTTTGCCGATGGCTGGGCCTCCGTGCAGGATCTCGGCGCGCAGCATGCCGCGGAGCTTCTCGCCGCGGAGCCCGGGATGCGGGTGCTGGACGCCTGCGCCGCGCCCGGCGGCAAGGCCGCCCACCTGCTGGAGCGCGCGCCGGTGGCGCTGACCGCGGTCGACCGCGATCCGCAGCGCGTGCCGCGGATCGAGCAGAACCTGCAGCGGCTGGGCCTCGCCGCCCGCGTGCTCTGCGCCGACGCGGCCGATCTCGACTCCTGGTGGGACGGCCGGCCGTTTCAACGCGTCCTGCTCGACGCGCCCTGCTCCGCTTCCGGCGTGGCGCGCCGGCACCCTGACGTGAAGTGGTTGCGCCGGCCGGGCGACCTCGAAGCCTTTGCCGCCGAGCAGGAGCGCGTGCTCCGCGGCGTGTGGCGGGCGCTGGAGCCTGGTGGTACATTGCTCTACGTCACCTGCTCCCTGTTTGCCGACGAGAACCAGCACGTGGTGGAACGCTTCCTCGAAACCCAGCGCGATGCCGCGCCCGCCGCGCTTCCGAATCGCCCGGACGCGCTTTGGCAACTCCTGCCGGATGCCCATCACGACGGCTTCTTCTTCGCCTCGCTGGCGAAAACCTGAGCACCGTGCGCTCGCCGGCCTGATGGCCGTGGCGCTGCTGCTGCTTGTCGGCGCGGCGCGCGCGCAAAGCATCGTCGTCGAGTCGGCCGCGCTGGTGTCGCACGAGGCCGGTTTCGCGCTCAACGCGGAATTCGAGGTGTACCTGACGCCGGCGCTGAAGGATGCCCTCAACCGCGGCGTGACGCTGCCCTTCGTCGTCGACTTCGAGGTCGTTCGGCCGCGCCGCTTCTGGTTCGGCGAGGAGGTGGTCGCCTCGGAGCATCCGGTGACCCTGACCTATGCGCCGCTTACGCGCCAGTTCCGCATCAGCGACGGCGCTTCGTTTCACCATGCCGACACGCTCGATGACGCCCTGCGCCAGCTGGGCCGCATGCGCGATACCGTGGTGGCCGCGCGCGGCGACCTGCACAAGGGCGTCGAGTACGAGGCGGCGACGCGCATGCGCCTCGATCCCAATCGCCTGCCGGCGGCGGCGCAGGCCAGCGCGCTGACGACGCGCGACTGGGTCATCAAGTCCGACTGGTACCGTTGGAAGGTGGTGCCTTGAGGCGCGGAGCGCGCAGCCGGTGAAGTACGTCATCCTGCTGGCGATCGGCGTCGCCGCGCTGCTGCTCTACCTCCTCGCGACGGCCAGCGCCAACACCAGCGAATTCGCCGACCGCTATCCCCTGCTGCTGGGGCTGAACGGCGCGCTGGCGGTGCTGCTGCTGGTGCTGGTGGGGTATCAGGCCGTCGTGCTCGTCCAGCGCCTACGGCAGGGCGTGTTCGGAACGCGCATCGCGCTGAGGCTGCTGGGACTGTTCACGCTGATGGCCGCGGTGCCGGGCCTGCTGGTCTACGTGATCTCGGTGCAGTTCCTCACCAAGAGCATCGAGTCCTGGTTCGACGTGCGCGTCGAGCGCGCGCTCGAGGGCGGCCTGAACCTCGGTCGATCCACCCTCGACCAGCTGCTGAAGGATCTGAACGCCGCCGCAGTCACCATGTCGACCACGCTCGCCGAGCAGCCGCGCCGCGACTCGCCGCGGCTGATGAACCAGCTGCGCGAGCAGGCCGGCGTCTACGAGCTCGCGCTGTTCGACCAGCGCGGCAGCGTCATCGCGTTCTCCACCGCGTCCGGCGCCGCGCTGCTGCCGGAGTTTCCGGACTCCGCCATCCTGCGCCAGATCCTGCTGCAGAAGGCCTACACCGGCGTCGAGTCGCTGCCGGGTCGGGGGTTGTTCCTGCGCGTGCTGGTGCCGGTCAACGTCCTGCGGCCCGGCGAGGACGTCTGGGTGCTGCAGGTCCTGCAGCCGGTGCCCCAGCAGCTCTCGCAGGACGCCGAGCTGGTGCAGGGCGTCTATCAGGACTACCAGGAGCTGCTGCTCGCGCGCACCGGGCTCAAGCGGGTCTACCGCGTGACCCTCACCGTGTCGCTGCTGCTGTCGCTGCTCTCCGCGCTGCTGCTCGCGTTCATCTTCAGCGAGCGGCTGTCGAAGCCGCTCGGCAACCTGGCCGAGGGCACGCGCGCGGTGGCGCAGGGCGACTTCAGCCGCCGCCATCCGGTGCAAAGCCGCGACGAGCTCGGGATTCTGACGGCCTCGTTCAACGCCATGACCGATCAGTTGGAGGAGGCGCGCGAGGAGGCGCTGCGCCGGCAGGACGAGGTCGAGGCGGCGCGGGCCTACCTCGAGAGCATCCTGGCCAGCCTGAGCTCGGGCGTCGTGACGCTCGACCGCGATCTGCGCCTGCGCTCGGCGAACCGCGCGGCGAGCGCCATCCTCGACGCGCCGCTCGACCAGCGCATCGGCGCGACGCTGGCCGCGCTCGAGGGCGAGTTCCCCGCGCTCGCTCCGCTGCTGACGGCGCTGTCGGGACTTGCCGCCGGCCCCACGCGCGCGCAGCGGGAGCGCCAGGTGGAGCGCCCGGTGCGCGGCGGCGTCCAGGTGCTGCTGGTGCGCGGCACCCAGCTGCCCGAGGCTGCCGCCGGGGGAACGGTGGCGGTGTTCGACGACATCACCGACCTCATTCAGGCGCAGCGCAGCGCCGCCTGGGGCGAAGTGGCGCGTCGCCTGGCCCACGAGATCAAGAACCCGCTGACGCCGATCCAGCTGGCGGCGGAACGCCTGCAGCACAAGCTCGCCACCAAGCTCGACGACTCGGACGGCAACGTGCTGGAGCGCGCGACTCGCACCATCGTCGCGCAGGTGCAGGCGATGAAGCGCATGGTCGACGCCTTCAGCGACTACGCGCGCCCGCGCGAGGTCGAGCTCGCGCCGCTTGACATCAACGCGCTGGTGCAGGACATTCTGCCGCTCTACGAGGCGTCGACGCCGCCGGTGCGCACACAGCTCGCGCCCGACCTGCCGCCGGTGCGCGGCGACGCCGAAAAGCTGCGGCAGGTCCTGCACAACCTGATCAAGAACGCGCAGGACGCCACGGGGGAAAGCGCCGAAGCAAGCATCGTGGTGGCGACCGCCGTGGCCGACGGGCGTGTGCGCCTGAGCGTTTCCGACAGCGGCCCCGGATTCCGCGCCGATGTCGCCGCCCGCGCGTTCGAGCCGTACGTGACGACTAAACCGAAAGGCACCGGCCTGGGGCTGGCGATCGTGAAAAAGATCATCGATGAGCACGACGGCACGATCCGCCTGGACAACCGGGAGCCCTGCGGCGCGCGCGTCACGCTCGAGCTTCCGGCGTCGCCGGAGGACGGCGCGGTGCTCGAGCGCAAGGCCGGCTGAAGCGCACGCATGGGACCGAGCCAGATCCTGATCGTCGACGACGAGATCGGCATCCGCGAGCTCCTCTCCGAGATCCTGGAGGACGAGGGCTACCAGGTGCGGCTCGCCGAGAACGCCAGCGAGGCGCGCGACTTTCGCAGCCACACGCGCCCCGATCTGGTGCTGCTCGACATCTGGATGCCGGATACCGACGGCGTCACTCTGCTGAAGGAGTGGGCCAGCCGCGGGCTGCTGACGATGCCCGTGGTGATGATGTCGGGCCACGCCACCATCGACACGGCCGTGGAGGCGACGCGCATCGGGGCGTTCGATTTTCTCGAGAAGCCGATCGCGATGCAGAAGTTGCTGGCGACCGTCGGACGGGCGCTGGCGCAGGCCCCGGCCGAGGTGCCCGTGCAGCCGATGTCGCTGCTGGCGCTCGGCAGCTCGCCGGTCGTGGAGGAGCTGCGCCGGCGGCTCGACCAGCTGGCGAGCAACCGCCTTCCGGTGCTGCTGCAGGGCCCGCCAGGCGCGGCGACGGCGCTGTGCGGCCGCTACCTGCATCGGGACAACACGCCGTGGATCGCGCCGGAGAACACGACCGTGCTGCTGGACCCGAGCGAGGCGTTGCTGGAGTCGGCGCGCGACGGCGTTCTGTTCTTCGCCGACGTGAGCGATCTGAACCGCATGGAGCAGCGCGGGCTGCTGCTGCTGGTCGGCAACCTCGAGGCGCACAACGTGCGGCTGATCTGCGGGACGTCCAAGCCGCTCGCCGACCTGGTCGCTCAGGGGCAGTTCGACGCCCGGTTGCTGCAGGCGCTGTCCGCCTGCACGGTCACGGTTCCCGCCCTCGTCGACCATCGCGAGGACATCCCCGAAATCGCCAGCACGCTTCTGCTGCGGCTGGTGGAGTCGGGGGAGGTGCCCTTGCGCAGCTTCAACACGGCGGCGCTGAACGCGCTGCGCAACGGCGCCTGGCCCGGCGACCTGGCGCAGCTCGAGGGTGTGGTCCGCTCGCTGGCGGAAACCTGCCTAACGGCCGAGGTTGGCGCCGAGGATGTGGAGCGGCTGCTGCCGCGGCCCGTCCCCGAGGCGCAGGCGCCCGTTCCGCTCGATCTGCCGCTGCGGGAGGCCCGGGAGCGATTCGAGCGCCTGTATTTCGAGCACCACATCGGCGCCGAGGACGGCAACATCACCCGCGTCGCCGAGAAGGTCGGCCTCGAGCGAACGCACCTCTATCGCAAGCTCAAGCAGCTCGGCATCCGCGTGCCCGGCAAGTCGGGCGACTGACCGCCGTCCCGCGCCGGGCGGTGCCTCAGCGCCGGTTATACCCACTATAAGTACATTGGATTAGCCCCTGACCGAGGGAGCCGCGATAATCCCTCGGCGGGCTCCACGGGCTGTCGTTGCCGGGCGAAACGCCGGTCGGCGATAATTCCGAGCCTGCCAAGCCCGGCGGCGGCGCCGCCGGGCGCGTGCCCCGGCGCCGTGAGGGAGCGGACGCCGACAACAACATCCGCAGGGGCACCGCTGCACCATCCATGCCGCCAAAGGGAGCTCTTGCATGAGTGCCAAAGCGCGTTTCAAGGATTTTCAGGCCCCCATCTTCAAGAACCTGACCAGCGCGGTGCGCGCGCTGGCGATGGACGCCGTCGAAAAGGCCAAGTCGGGGCATCCGGGAATGCCGATGGGCATGGCGGAGATCGCGGAGGTGCTGTGGATTCACCACCTGCGTCACAACCCGGCAAACCCCAAGTGGCCCGACCGCGACCGTTTCGTCCTGTCGAACGGCCACGGCTCGATGCTGATCTACGCGCTGCTGCACCTCACCGGCTACGACC
>CAZGTK010000051.1:0-10835 GCA_964528415.1 uncultured Burkholderiales bacterium
CGCCTGTCGGAGCGCAAGTTCACCGTCGCCGTCGAGGACTACGGCGAGGCCGTGATCATGCCGCGCTTCATGGACTGGCTCACGCAGGCGGCGCCGCACCTGCGCCTCGACATCCGCCCGCTGGTGGGCGAGGCGCTGCAGGAGGCGCTCAAGCAGGGCGAGGTGGACCTCGCCATCACCTATTTTCGCGTCAAGGGCCCGGAGTTCGAGAACCAGCTCCTGCTCGAGGAAGCGCTGGTGTCGATGGTCCGCCAGGATCACCCGACGGTCGGCGACGTGCTGACGCTCGAGCAGTACCTCGAGCTGCCCCACGTGATCCTGGCGCCGCGCACCGCCGAGGGCCCGGTGATCGACCGCGCCCTGAAGAAGATGCGCCTCACGCGCCGCGTCGCGCTGCAGGTGCCCCACTTCCTGTCGATGCCGCTCATCGTCAAGGGCACCGACTTCGTCTGCACGCTGCCGCGGCGAATGGCCGCCGTGTACGCGGAGAACTTCCGGCTCAAGATCCTGAAGACGCCGGTGGAATGCCCGGCGATCCCGATCTTCCTGGTCTGGCACCAGGCGCTGGAGGGCGATCCGGGCCACGCCTGGCTGCGCGAGTCGCTCGCCGACCTGAGCCGCCGGGTGTAGCGACGTCATTCCGGCGCAGGCCGGAGCGAGGTCGTGATTCCGGCGAAGGCTGGAGGGTGCTCGTCATTCCGGCGCAGGCCGGAATCCAGGGATTTCTCTCACTCAACGTTGCTGACTGGACCCCGGCCTTCGCCGGGGTGACGGACGATTCGTCGTCCCGGCGCAAGCCGCACGATGATCGTCCTTCCGGCGGAAGCCGCACGATGATCGTCCTTCCGGCGGAAGCCGGAATCCAGGGTTTTTCCTTACGCGACGCCGCTGACGGGACCTCGCCAGACGCCCAGACGTTTTTTCACTCCGGCGCCATCCGGAGGATGGTCGTCATTCCGGCGGACGCCGCAGAGGACTCTACTTCCCCTCGAACTTCGGCTTGCGCTTGTCGAAGAACGCGGCCATGCCCTCCTTCTGATCGCGCGAGCCGAACAGCAGCTCGAACGCTTTGCGCTCGAGCAGGAGCCCGGTGTAGAGCGAAGCGTCGGCGCCCGCCAGCAACACTTCCTTGGTCTGCATGACCGCGAGCGGCGGCAACGCGGCGATCGCGGTTGCAATCTTCAGCGCGCGCGACAGCACTTGGTCGTCGGGGACCGCTTCGCTCGCGAGCCCCATCGCCGCAGCCTCGCTGCCCGAAACCGGCTCGCCGGTGAGCAGCAGCTTCATCGCCCGGTACTTGCCGATGGCGCGCACCAGCCGCTGCGTGGCGCCGCCGCCGGCCATGATGCCCACCTTCACCTCCGGCTGGCCGAAGGTGGCGTTCTCGCCGGCGACGATGATGTCCGCGTGCAGCGCGAGCTCGCAGCCGCCGCCGAGCGCGAAACCGTTCACCGCGGCGACGATCGGCTTCGGGCATTGCGCGATCGCCTGCCAGAGCCGCAGCACCTGGCGCTGGAGAATCTCCACCGGGCCGTCGTTCTGGATTTCCTTCAGGTCCGCGCCGGCGGCGAACGCCTTGTCGTTGCCGGTGACGACCACGCAGCGCACCCCGTCGTCGTCGGTCAGATCGCGGAACGTCCGCGCCAGCGCGGCGCGCAGCTCGCCGTTCAGCGCATTGCGCGCCTCCGGCCGGTTCAGACGCACCAGTGCCACGCCGTCGGCCGGCCGCTCCAGCAGCACCACCGCCATAGTCCCTCCCCGCTCTTCTCGCCTTTCAGGCGGCGCACGGTACTCCAACGCTTCCCGGCCGCGCAAGGGCTCCCGCAGACCCGCGCCCGTCATTGCCAGATCAAATAACGACTATCATGTATATCCATTGGACTTATGGAGGGGCCGCTGCTAGCTTTCACGGGGCAGCCTCGCGGCGGCCCGCGTTTGCGCTGCAGCATTTTGAATCGAAACGAAAAAAGCACAAGGTCGGAAAGGCTCGCGCCCGTCCCGCCGAAAACGCCGACAACAAGACGCCCGCGCGCTTCGCGCCGCGGCCGAGGTGGCCGGAAGGCCCGCCACTGTCCAACGGAGGATGACATGAAGACGACATGGAAGCGCATCGTCGGCACCGCGGCAGGGATCGCGGCCGGCGCCTCGCTGCTCGCCGGCACGCCGGCGGCCGCCGAGGAGTATCCCAGCAAGCCCATCACGATCGTCGCGCCCTACAGCGCCGGCGGCGACTCCGATCTCGCGGCGCGCAACCTCGCTTCGACCGCGGCGCAATACATCGGTCAGCCGATCGTGGTCGTGAACCGCACCGGCGCCAGCGGCGTGACCGGCTCCGCGTTCGTCAAGAACGCCAAGCCCGACGGCTACACGCTGCTGCTCGCGCGCGTCGGCTCGCAGGCCGTGACGCCCGCGCTGCAGCCCAGCATCCCGTACAAGTGGAACGACTTCACCTTCCTCGGCCTGCTGGAGCTGAATCCTTACGTCTGCGCGGTGAAGGCCGATTCGCCGTACAAGTCGATGAAGGACATCGTCGAGGCAATCAAGCAGAACCCGGGCAAGCTCTCCTACTCCACCGCCGGCGTCGGCACCATCCACCAGATGGGCCCGCAGATGCTGTTCAGCTCGCTCGGCCTGTCCAAGGACGCTGCGACCCAGGTGCCGTTCAAGGGTGGCGGCGAGGCCTCCAACGCGGTCCTCGGCGGCCACGTCGATTTCGGCTGCTCCAACCTCGCCACGGTGGTCAACTACATCCGCGCCGGTCAGATGCGCGCGCTGATGGTGACCACGCCGGAGCGCTACGCGGAGCTGAAGGATGTGCCGACGGCGCGCGAGCTGGGCTACCCCGACATGGAGCAGATCACCGGCTGGAGCGCGCTGTACGGGCCGCCGGGCATGGATCAGGCGATCGTCGACAAGTGGGCCAAGGCGCTGGCCGAAGTCGCCAAGGACAAGTCGTGGCTCAAGCTCACCACGCAGCTCGGGTCGGTGCCGCAGATCCGCTCGCCGGCCGATACGGCCAAGTGGGCCGAGAGCCAGTTCAAGACCTACGACAAGCTGGGCCGCGAGCTCGGTTTGCGTAAAGAGTAGCGTCCTCCACGGCCGGCGCCCCGCGCGCCGGCCGCTTTTCATCGCATGACGCCCAAGGCCGGCAAGCTCCTGGCCAACGTCGTCCTGATCGCGCTCGGCATGTTCGGCGCGGTCAGCGGGTGGCGGTTCGGCCTGTGGCGCGGCAACATCCCCGGCCCGGGGCTGCTGCCGTTCGTCGTCAGCGTCGCGCTGATCGGCCTCACGGCGCTCGCGACGCTCGGCGACCTCGCGGCGCGCGCGCGCCCCGCCGAGCCCGAGGAGGAAGGCGAGCGCACCTGGGGCAAGTTCTTCTGCTATCTTGGCGCGCTGGCGTTCGCGGCGCTGGCGCTGGAGCGACTCGGCTACCTGCTCACGGTGACCGCCGTGTTCGTCTTCATCCTCAAGGTGGCCGAGCGGCTGTCGTGGCCGCGCACGGCGATCGTGACCCTGGTCACGCTGGTGGTGTGCGAGATCCTGTTCGTGCGCGCGCTCGGGGTCGAGCTGCCCAAGGGCGTCCTCGCCCCGCTGTTCTAGCGCCATGGATCTTTTCGCCAACCTTGCCCTCGGCTTCGGCGTTGCGCTGACCCTGCAGAACCTGGTGTTCTGCCTCGTCGGCGTCGTGATCGGCACGGCCATCGGCGTGCTGCCCGGCCTCGGGCCTGCCGCCACCATCGCCATCCTGCTGCCGGTCACCTTCAAGATGGACCCGGCCTCCGCCATCATCATGCTGGGCGGCATCTACTACGGCGCGATGTACGGCGGCTCCATCACCTCGATCCTGGTGAAGGTGCCGGGCGAGGCGGCCTCGGTGGTCACGTGCCTCGACGGCTACGAGATGGCGCGCAACGGCCGCGCCGGCGCCGCGCTCGGCATCGCCGCGTTCGGCTCGCTGATCGCCGGCGTATTCGCAGTGGTCGCGCTGTCGCTGGTGGGGCCGTGGGTCGCGCGCTTCGCGCTCGACTTCGGCCCGCCGGAGTACGCCGCGCTGGTCGCCTTGGGCCTGCTGCTGGTAACGCTGATCTCGTCCACCTCGATGGTGAAGTCGCTGATGATGGTGATGGTGGGGCTGCTGCTCTCCACCATCGGACTCGACCCCATTGCCGGCGCCGAGCGCTTTACCTTCGGCCGCACCGAGCTGTTCGACGGCCTCAACATCGCCATCATGGCGATGGGCCTGTTCGGCATTTCGGAGCTGCTCTACCTCGCCTCGCGCAAGGACCCGCAATCGTCGTTCATTCCGCAACCCGCGAAGCTCAAGGAGATGCTGCCGAACCGCCGCGACTGGAAGGCGGCCGGGCCGCCGATCGCGCGCGGGTCGGTGCTGGGCTTCCTGCTGGGCCTGCTGCCCGGCGGCGGCGCGATCCTGGCCTCGTTCGCCGCCTACGTCATGGAGCGGCGCCTTTCCCGCCACCCGGAGAAGTTCGGCACCGGCGTGATCGAGGGCGTCGCCGGCCCCGAGGCCGCCAACAACTCCGCCGCGCAGGGCGCGTTCGTGCCGCTGCTCACGCTCGGCATTCCCGCCAACGTGGTGATGGGCGTGCTGATGGGCGCGCTGATGGTGCACGGCCTGGCGCCGGGACCGCTGCTCATGCGCGACAACCCCGATATCTTCTGGGGCGTCATCGCCAGCATGCTGATCGGCAACATCATCCTAGTGATCCTCAACGTGCCGATGGTGGGCGTGTTCGTGCGGCTGCTGAAGATTCCCTACGCGATCCTCGCCCCGCTCATCATCCTGTTCTGCGTGATCGGCGCCTACAGCGTCAACATCAACAGCTTCGACGTCGGCATCATGGTTGCGCTGGGCCTTGCGGCGTTCCTGTTGAAGCGCGTCGGCCTCGACCCGGCGCCGCTGCTGCTCGCCTTCGTGCTGGGCGGGCTGTTCGAGAACGCCGTGCGGCAGTCGTTGCTGCTCTCGCACGGCAGCCTGGCGATCTTCGTCGAGCGTCCGATCTCGGCGACGCTGGTGGGCGCAGCGGCGCTGCTGGTCGCGGTGCCGATGCTGCGCTCGATCGCCGGTCTGGTGCGGCGGCATTCGCCGATTACCGGATAGATCGCCGGTGACCCGCCATCGCTCATTCACCGCAGAGACGCGGAGACGCGGAGAAAGATCGCCACGACCGGTGTCCTGCCTCCGCGCATCCGCGCCTCTGCGGTAAAGTTCAACGCCCGAGTCTTCCCTCCGCCTCGCAGGAATCCGAAATGTCCGCCACCCCCGCTCCGCAACCCTCGGCGCCGAAAGTCGCCGACGCCGTCGCCCGCACGCTGAAAGCCTACGGCGCGCGCTTCGCCTTCGGCATCCCCGGCAACGACGTGCTGGAAACGATCCGCGCCTGCGAGGAGCAGGGCATCGAATTCGTGCTGGCGAAGGCCGAGCCGTCCGCCTGCTTCATGGCCGACGCCGTCTACCAGCTGACCGGCAGGCCCGCCGTGCTGATCCCGGCGCTCGGACCCGGCATCTCCAACGCGGTGTCCGGCATCGCCGGGGCGCTGATGGAGCGCACGGCGATGATGATCCTGTGCGGCGAGATGGCGACACGGCAGGCCGGCATCTACAACCACCAGGTGTTCGACCACGTCGATCTCGCCAAGCCGGTCACCAAGTACGCCGACCAGCTGAATCCGCACCGCGCCGCGCAGCAGGTGGCGAAGGCGCTCGACATCGCGCTCGCCTACCCGGCTGGGCCGGTCATGCTGAACGTGCCCGCCGATCACAATCGCGGCGATTCCACCGAGACGGAGACGCGCCAGCCGCCGCGCCAGCTCCCCGCCGCGCTCACCGCCGACGGCGCGGCGCAGCTGCAGAAACGCCTCGCCGCCACGCGCCGGCCGTTGGCCCTCGTCGGCCGGGGCGTGCTGCACGAGGGCGTGCCCGCCGCGCTGCGGTCGTTCCTCGAGAGCTGGCACGTTCCGTTCTTCGCCAGCTACAAGGCGAAGGGCGTGGTGTCCGACCACCATCCGCTGTGCGTCGGCGCGGTCGGCCTGTCGCCCGTCGTCGACGGCGAGAATCTGAAGCTCCTGCGCGAGGCCGACCTGCTGCTGCTGATCGGCTTCGACCCCATCGAGCTGCGCGACGCCTGGCTCGACGCCTGGCCCGAGTCGCTCCCCGTCGTCACCATCGACTGGGCCGCGCAGACGCACCGCATCTTCCCGGTGGGCGAGCAGGCCGTGGGCGACGTGCCCACCCTGCTCCGCCAGCTCACGGCAGAAAAAGCCGCCGCCGCGCGCTGGCCGGCGGAACGGCTCAAGGAATTCAACGCCGGCGTCGCCCACCTGGTGCGCCCGCGCATGCCGGCCAAGGGCATCTCGCCGGCCGCGCTGTTCCAGACCGTCAGCGACCAGGCCGCCGACGACTGGATCATGACGGTGGACGTCGGCGCGCACCGCATCCTCGCCAACCATGTCATCAAGTGCCGCACGCCGGGCCAGCTGCTGCAGTCCAACGGGCTGGGCTGCATGGGCTACGCCGTTCCCGCCGCCATCGGCGCGCAGCTGGTACACCCCGACCGCGCCGTGGTGGCGATGCTGGGCGACGGCTGCATGCTGATGACCCAGGGCGAGCTGGCCGTGGCCGCCGAGCGCGACCTGCCGATCGTCGTCGTCGTGCTCAACGACGCGGCGCTGGCGCTGATCAAGCTCAAGCAGGACAAGATGAGGATGTCGCGCCGCGCGGTGGACTTCCGCTCGCCGCGCTTCGACAGGATCGCCGAGGGCTTCGGCGCGCGCGGCGTGCGGGTGGAAACGATCGCCGAGTTCGAGCGCGCGCTACGCGAGGCAGTGGCGAGCCGCCGCTTCACCGTCATCGACGCGCTGGTGGATCCGTCCGAGTACTGGGAGGAGATGTGAGCGCCGGGACGGTCCGCCGCGAGACCCGCGGCGGCGTCGCCACCCTCACCCTCGAGCGCGCCGAGCGGCGCAACGCGCTCTCGGCCGAGATGATCGAGGCGCTTTCGGTCGCCATCCTTGATGCGGCCGCCGACCCGGCCTGCCGCTGCGTCGTCATCACCGGCGCCGGCGGCACGTTCTGCGCCGGCCGCGAGCTCACGCCCGGCATGGACCGCGGCCTCGATCCGGTGCTCGCCTACGACGACGCCTACATCGGCATCTTCCACGCGCTGGAGGAGCTGCCGAAGCCTTCCGTCGCCGTCGTGCAGGGCTATGCCGTTGCCGGCGGTTTCACGCTGGCGATGGGCTGCGACTTCGTCATCGCCGAGGCGGGCGCCAGGTTCGGCGCGATGGAGATGAAGAACGGCTTTCCGGCGGCGGTGAACACTGCGCTGCTCTCGCACCTCGTCGGCCGTCGCCACGCGCTGGAGCTGCTGCTCTTCGGCGACCCCGTCCCCGCCGAGACGCTCAACCGCATGGGCCTCATCACCCGCCTCGCCGCCGACGCCGACGAACTGTGCCGCGTGACCGGCGAGTTTACCGCGGCACTCGCGGCGCTCGACCCGATGGCCGTGCGGCTGACCAAGGAAACCCACCGCGCGCTCGCGACCATGCCGCTCGACCAGGCGCTCAACCAGGCGCGCAACCTCAACGCGCTGCTGATGGCCTCGGGCCGGATCGAGGAAGGGGCGAAGGCGTTCGCGAGGCGGAAGAAGCAATAACACCGCTCACATGCGGAGGTGACCGTAGACCCCGGCCGCGTCCGCCCGACCAGGCAGGTCCGCGGCGACCTCGGTCAGGTACCGATAGGGTCGCTTGTACCGATACCCGCGCCACGCCTGACGCAGCCTATCTACGCTAGCGGTCGCGCCGGCGGCGAAAAGTGAACGCCCTGTTTCGGCAGGACTTTCCGTGTCCCACGCAGCCTATCTCGTTTTAGTGCTGCAAATAGCGCCGCTTGGCGCTTCGTCAAGTCCGAGTCGGCCAGGTGTTTCTCCATAAAAAACAATGCTGAAGCTAGACAGCCAGCGCGTATGGTGCTTTGATAATCGACACTTAGGCCGTTCAATTACAGTTGGGCGTCATAAGAGATGCCGATCTCGCCTGAAGAGTTTACGAAGCGCCTAGACGCGATATCCGAGCATGAAGGCGTCGCGTACGGTCGCGCACATCTCCTGTTCGACGAAGAGGACAAGCATGCGCAGGCGACGCTCAAGTACAAGGGGCACCTTGCTCTCTCAGACGCGTTTAAGTGCTTCTTCCTGGAGACCTTAGAGCTCACCAACCTTGAGCTACGTCCTAAGATCAAAGACCCACTTTCTGAGTTCTACGCGCTTTTTGTTCCGCGCCTCGCGCACAGCTTTCAGTCCATATGTGGGGCAGAGAGAGTCGCGATCCGCGGCTACCCTTACCACGCCTACACTCTTCTCCGGAACGTCTTTGACATTGTTCTCCTCCTGTCAGGCGGAATGCAGAAGATGGCGGACCTCTACAGCATTGAGGGAATCGAACCGGGAAAACCGATTGACCCTAAAGCGATGCGCAAACTGCGGAAGTCGACTGAGTTCGAGGTCAGGCGGAAGATGGTGGGCGACCAAAGCGGACTCACTGCTAAGACCATCGACGAGCTATCCGCTTGGGACGAGTTATTCGACTACGAGACTCATGGCGCACGCCTTTCGCTGACCCAATCTATGGCGTGGCTGAAGAAGGCTGGCCCTTTACCTGTCTTGCCATCGTTTGATGAATCAGCCTATGCCATTTTTATGAATAGACACTCCGAGGTCGGGTGGATGATTCACCGGCTGATCCCGTTGTTACAGCCACCTGGCATTCAACTGCCTGCGTCATGGCAGGAGAAATGGCAGATCCTCGATGAATCGTTCGAGATCATGGTGGAGTCGCTAACCGAGCAATGCGGGAAAGCCATTGGAGCGGCGATAGTTGAGTTTGTGAAGTCAAAGTTTCCATTTAACGCACACTCAACGTTCCCGCTATGACGCCCAACCCCCCGATGCAGCGGACCGCCCGCAAGCTGCGCTTGCGGGTGCCCTCCTCGCTACGCTCGTCGGCGGCCGCTGATCGGGCACGTTATGCCCTCTGGACACTACGGTGAACGTCTTCTGCGCTGACATTGGTTCGGTGAGTCGCGGCAACTTCGGTTGGTATGGGCGCCTATCAAGTCGTGCGGACGTTCGTGGCACCGACATGGCCGCATTGGGCGCCGCTGTAGCCGATCAGCTCAACGCGGGTGGTACGGTCGCGCTGGGCTTTGAGGCCCCAATGTTTGTACCGCTACGAGTCGCTCCTCTGGAGCTCACAAAGCGTCGCGAAGGCGAAACGAATCCGAACTGGATAGGAGGGCCAGGTGCCGCGGTTCTTGCAACCGCCCTCGTTCAGGTTCCGTGGATACTCAGAGACATTAGGTCTAGGCTCTCGGTCGTTGGATTTGCGACACTCTCGTGGGATGACTTTGCTGCTGGTCGCGCCAATCTTTTTCTTTGGGAGGCATTCGTTTCCGGTGGCGCGAAGGGAGGAAGCCATATCCACGACGCCGAGATCGCAGTGAGGGCGTTCGAGGCTTCCCTCCCGGACCCTAACCGAATGAATGTGATCAACGAACCTACGGTCAGTTCTGTATTGGGTGCAGCATTGCTTAGAACTGCATGGTCAACGGACGTCTCCCTTCTGGCGCAAACTTGCATCGTAATCAGGGCATAACAAGCGGCTGCAGGGGACGCACTGAGAAGCGTTGTCGTGCTTTGCCTGCATTGCGGCGGCGCGCCCCTGAGCCGCAGCGTTAGAGCGCGCCGAGGAAAGTCGGTGGACATCAAGACCTATACGACAACTCTGATATCTGGTTGGAGTAAGCCCACTATCGATCCAAAAGGATTCGACGAACTCGGATACAAGACCCCAATCCGAGCGCAAGAGTATCTCGCATTCGCTGAGAAGGACTTGCGACTTGGAGGTGTGAGAGGCTTCGTCAACGCCTTATCGAACGCCAAACGCGCGATCGATTGCGAGGTATCCAATCTGCTTACCGCTATCGGACTTCATACCGGAGGAAACTTTCCTTCCAAGCTCGAGAAGCTTCAGGCCTTGGGATTGGTGGCGCCGCGGATTGTGCGCAAGGTGGTTCAGCTACGGAATCGGCTAGAGCATGACTACCACCGTCCAACGCAAGTGGAAGTCGAGGATGCGGTGGACATAGCCACTTTGTTCTTGGACACTCTGAAACCATTCGTTTCTGGCGGTGCCTATATGTCCAGCTGCTGGCTCGCGGACGAACCGTCGGCGAATCAATGGCCAATAGTTCGGCGTAACGGGATTACGTCCTGGGAAGACAAGAAGAAGCCGAAGTACACGTTTTCGCGCGGCATCTACATCGACAGTGACTTAGAAAGTCATACAGTGAACTTTCTCCTGGTCCACGAGAACAAGGAGCTGGGCGACCATCAGCTGGGTCCGAAGCATCCGTTGTACTTGGAAGTCCAAGCGTTCCTGATCAAGTGCCGACCGGAGAATCATCAGTGTCACTCAAAGCGAGGTGCCCTTGAGCTCATTCGCCTGCTGCACCGATGGGAGTGAGCGCTCTAACCCGCGCATCGACATGCACGCACAAACAGCGGCCTTCGGCCCCTGTTTGCGCGCCGGTCATGCGCAACGTTCGCCATTGAAGGTTCCAGGCTCGATATTTCTTGGCGACTCCCATCGGCCAGACCAACCTCCGGCATGAAAGCACACGCGTTACCCCTTCACCGTCCGACGTTTTCCACGAAGCCCGCCATTACGCGCTACTGAATGTCCCTCTCCTTGCGTTTCGCATCTGACCGCTTCGATTTCACATCCGAGCTGCCCGAGGACTACAACGCCGGCAACCG
>CAZGTK010000052.1:0-10688 GCA_964528415.1 uncultured Burkholderiales bacterium
CGACGCTCGTTGGGTGTGGGTAGGCTGTGGCCGGGTCCCTGCCCCACGGCCGGGCAGGTCGCGACGCCCGGCGCGCTCTCGCCCGCGACGGGCCGGCTGCGCAACTCCAATTCGGTCTGCCTCAACGATCAGCCGCTGAAGGAGGATCTCGAGCGGCTCCTCGGGCGCGAGGTGCGGCTGGAGAACGACGCCAACTGCTTCGCGCTGTCCGAGGCGGTCGACGGTGCGGCAACCGGCGCGCGCACGGTCTTCGGCGTCATCCTGGGCACCGGCGTCGGGGGCGGCATCGTCATCGACGGCCGCGTGCTGCACGGGGCGAACGCGATCGCCGGCGAATGGGGCCACAACCCGCTCCCCTGGCCGACCGACGACGAGCGGCCCGGCCCGCCGTGCTACTGCGGCAAGAGCGGCTGCGTGGAAACCTTTCTTTCGGGTCCCGGCCTCGCCTTCGATCACCAGCTGGCGTCGAACGAGGTGCTCGACGCGCTCACCATCGCCGAGCGCGCCACCGCCGGCGACACCGCCTGCGAGCGCAGCCTGGCTCGATACGAGCATCGCCTGGCGCGCGCGCTCGCCACCGTCATCAACGTGCTCGATCCGGACGTCATCGTTCTCGGCGGCGGCCTGTCCAACCTCGAGCGGCTGTACCGCAACGTCCCGGTGCTGTGGGCGCCGTGGGTGTTCTCCGACGTCGTGCGCACGAGGCTGGTGAAGAACGCGCACGGCGATTCCAGCGGCGTGCGCGGCGCGGCGTGGCTGTGGGCGTGAGCGGGGTCGCGCGCTAGGGGACGGAGCGGCGCGCCAGCAGCCGGTCGAGCTGGTTGGCGAACGCCTGCCGGTCGCCGCTGCCGAGCGCTGCCGGACCGCCGGTCTGCACGCCCGACGAGCGCAGCTGGTCCATGAAGTTGCGCAGGTCCAGCAGTTGGCGCACGTTCTCGGCGGTGTAGAGCTCGCCGCGCGGGTTGAGCGCGACGGCGCCTTTCTCGACGACGGCCGCGGCGAGCGGGATGTCCGCCGTGACGACCAGGTCGCCGGCCTCCACGGCGCCGGCGATGTGGCGGTCGGCGACGTCGAACCCGGCGCCGACGTGGACCATCTTGATGAAGCGCGACGGCGGGGTGCGCAGCGGCTTGTTCGCCACCAGCGTCAACTCAAGCCCCACCCGCTCGGCGGCGCGGTAGAGAATGTCCTTGATCGCCGCCGGACAGGCGTCGGCGTCAACCCAGATGCGCAACTTGAGTTCTCGTGCCCGGCCGACCTCGCCGCCATCGGGAGGCCGCCCGGCGACAGGCTCTGGGCGCGGCCCGCCGCACGTCGAGCGTGGCGGGCGACCGAACGTCACGCATCGTCATGGCCGCCGCCCACCGGGATATCGAAGTGCAGCACGTCCTCGCGGACGCCCAGCTTGGAATAAAGCGCGATCGCCGGTGCGTCGCCGCGGTCCGCCTGCACGAAGACGACCCAGGCGCCGCGGGCCTGCGCGATCTCCCGGAGCGCCTCTATGAGCGCCGTCGCGATCCCCTGGCGCCGGTGCGCCTCCGCCACCGCGAGGTCGTAGATGTAGATCTCGCTGCGCTCCTGCTCGAACTTCCTCAGCTCGTAGGCGGCGATGCCGCCCACCACCGAGCCGCCCTTCAGCGCGGCGAGCGCGATGAACGTGTCGCTGCCGAGCAGGCGCTCCAGGTAGGCGCGCCGGGGCCGCGCCGCGCCGTAGGTTTCCGGCTCCTCGAACGCCTCGCCGAACGCGGTCAACATCGCGTCCAGCAGCGGCAGGTCGCCGGGCGTCAGCTGACGGATACGATATCGGGATTGCACCGCGCCTCCCTGGCAGTATGCGCCCGTCGCCATGACGACGGGCGCCGAGCGTCCGACAACCGGGTCACCCCGCACTCCCCCACAGCGGAAACGCGATTCCCGGCTCCCGCCCGGCCACCACCTCGGCGAGCACCTGCGCGGATCCGCACGACAGCGTCCAGCCCAGCGTGCCGTGACCGGTGTTGTAGTACAGGTTGCGGTAGAGGCGCGAGCGGCCGATGACGGGGACGTTGCCGGGCGTGGCCGGGCGCAGGCCGGTCCAGAACTCGGCGCGCGAGCGGTCGCCCGCGTCGGGCAGCAGCCGGAAGACGCGGTCGAGGATGCGCTCGCAGCGCGCTTCGTCGATGGCGAGGTCGTAGCCGGCCAGCTCGGCCATGCCGGCGACGCGCAGCCGGTCGCCGAGGCGCGAGAGCACCAGCTTCTGCGCCTCGTCGGTGAGGCTCACGCAGGGAGCGCCGGCGCCGGCGGGAATCGTCACCGAGTAGCCCTTGACCGGAAAGACCGGCAGGCGCTCGCCGAGCGGCGCGGTGAAGCGCGAGCTGTAGCTGCCGAGCGAGAGCACGTAGGCGTCGGCGACGACGGTCTCGATGCCCGAGGCCGTGGCGACGCGCACGCCCGTGATGCCCCCACCTGCGCGCTCCAGGCGCTCCACCGTAACGCCGTAGCGGAACGCGACACCCTCGCCCGCGGCGCGCCCCGCCAGCGCCTGCGTGAACTTGCGCGCGTCGCCCGACTCGTCCTCGGGGCAGTACAGTCCGCCATGGATCGGAACCCTGGATGCGGCCAGCGCGGGCTCGATCGCGCAGCATTCCTCCGGCGTCTTCGTTTCGAGCCGCAGCCCCAGCGCCTGCAGTTCTGGGGTCTTGCGCCGCGCCGCGTCGTAGTCGGCCGGCTCGGTGAACACGTGCAGGATGCCCTTCGCCAGCCCGTCGTACTCGATGCCGGCCTCGGCGCGCACGCGCTTCAACTCGGCGTGCGACAGCCGCGCCAGCGCCGCCACCGCCGCCGCGTTGCGCGCGGTGCGCGCGGCGCGGCACTCCAGCAGGAAGCGCGCGCCCCACGCCCACTGGGCGGGATCGAGCCGCAGGCGGAACTTGAGCGGCGCGTCGTCCCGCCCGAGCCACTTGAGGATGCGCGCAGGGGCGTCGGGGTTCGCCCACGGCTCGGCGTGGCTGACCGAGACCTGGCCGCCGTTGGCGTAGCTCGTCTCGCGCGCCGCTTCCGGCTGGCGGTCAACGACCGTGACGCGATGCCCGGCCCGGGCCAGGAACCAGGCGCTGGTGACGCCGACGACGCCGGCGCCGAGAACGGCGATGTGCATGACGGGAAGGAGAAAAGGGGTCGGTTCCACTCGCGCGAGGGCGTGATGATGGGCCCTGCCGCGCCCAGGAATCAAGACCGCGCGCCGGCCGGTCCGTTCGCCGCGCGGCCGGCGCCGCCGGTCGCCCGCCGATTGACCGGCGCGGACGGCCGGAGTAAGAAGGCGCCGTAGGCCGCGCAATCGGCCGGCACACGACGATGCCCAACGCCCTTTTCCGCCACCTGCCCTGGCTGCTGCTGGCAACGCTGCTCGGCGCGTGCGCGCCGACGACCAAACGCGTCGCCGTCGACGAAGGCCTGGTCGAGGAGGAGGCGAAGAAGCAGCGGGCGCTGGCGCTTAAGACGCAGATGCAGCGCCAGGCGCGGCTGACCCGCATCGCCTACCCGATCCTCGAGAACGCCGCGCTGCTGTGCAAGGACAAGACCCGGCTCACGATCGGCGCGCTCTACGTGAACACCTGGACGTTCTCGCCCGAGCTTCGCGCCATCGCCGCCGAGGAGCTCAAGCTCACCGACGAGCTCACCGTGCTGCAGGTGCCGCCCGGCTCGCCGGGCGAGATCGCGGGGCTCAAGGAGCGCGACGTGCTGGTGGCGCTGAACGGCCAGCCGATCCCGCGCGGCGAGTTCGCGGCGCGCTCCTTGTTCGAGATCACGCAGACGCAGCTCAAGGCCGGCGTGCCGGTGAACCTCACGATCCGCCGCGACGGCGCGGAGCAGACGCTGGTGCTCGCCCCCGATCTCATCTGCGACTACCCGGTGGTGCTGGGCCCCGGCGACGAGGTCAACGCCTACGCCGACGGCGCCAAGGTCGTGATCCAGAAGGGCATGATGCGCTTCGCCGAAAGCGACGACGAGATCGCGCTGGTGGTGGCGCACGAGCTCGCCCACAACGCCATGACCCACGTGCAGTCGCAGACCACGAACTACTGGCTCGGCTCGGTGGTGGACATCCTCGCCGCGGCCTACGGCATCAACACCGGCGGCCTGTTCGGGTCGCTGGCGGCCAACTACTACTCCAAGGACTTCGAGGCGGAAGCCGACTACGTGGGCCTTTACATGCTGGCGCGCGCGGGCGGCAGGATCGACGGCGCGCCGCTGTTCTGGCGCCGCCTGGCGGCGGAGCATCCCGGCAGCATCAACCAGCGCGGCATGCTGGCCTCCCACCCGACGACGCCGGAGCGCTTCGTCGCGATGGAGGCCACGATCAAGGAGATCGAAGCCAAGCGCGCCGCCAACCAGCCGCTGCTGCCGGAGGTGGACAGGGCCGGCGCCGCGGCGGCGGAACCGGCGAAGTAACCGCTACTCGGCGCGGGACTGCGGCTGCGGCGACGGCACGGCCGCTCCCGCGCCGCGCCGCCGCTCCAGCCAGCTCAGCACCTCCACCAGCAGCGCCGGCAGGTACACCAGCGTCACCAGCGAGGCGAAGGCGAGGCCGAACAGCACGATCGCGCCGACGCCGCGGTAGAGCTCCGTGCCGGCGCCGGGGATGAACACCAGCGGCGCGAGGCCGAAGATGGTCGTGATGGTCGACATCATGATCGGGCGCAGGCGCGACTCGACGGCGGCATTCACCGCGTCCAGCACCGCCATGCCGCGGTGACGCAGGTTGTAGCGCGCCTGGTCGACGATCAGGATCGGATTGTTGACCACCGTGCCCACCAGGATCAGGAAGCCCAGCATGGTGATCATGTCGAAGGGCTGGTGGATCGCCGCCAGGCCGAGTCCCGGCAGGAGCCCGCCGACCGCGTTCATCAGCCACAGGCCGACGATGCCGCCGGCGATCCCGAGCGGCACGTTGGTCATGATGAGCAGCGGATAGCCCCAGTGGCTGAAGATCGCCACCAGCAGCAGGTAGCACAGCAGCACCGCCACCAGGAAGTTGCCGGTCAGCGCCTCGCGGGTCGCCTGCAGGCGGTCGCTGGCGCCCGAGATGTCGAGACTCACGCCGGCGCGCGCCGCGTCGGCCTGCAGCCGATCGACGATTTCCGTCTGTACCCTCTCCACCGCGGTCTCCAGCGCCACCGAGCGCGGCGGGACGATGCCCAGCGTCACCGTGCGGCGGCCGTCGACGCGGCGGATGGTGGTGGCGTCCACGGTTTCGGCCAGATCGGCCACCGCGCTCAGCGGCAGCACGGCGCCCTGCGGCGTGTACACCGGCAGCGAGCCGATGTCGTCGAGCCGGCGCGCGCTGCCCGCGGTGCTGTAGAGGTAGATGTCGATCTTCTCGTCGCCGAGGAAGAACTCGTCGACGTAGGCGCCGTCGGTCAGCACCGCCACCGCGTAGCCGAGCTCCTGCGTCGACAGGCCCAGCTCGGCGGCGCGCTCCCACTTCGGCCTAAGCTCCACCAGCGGCTGCGCCAGCGTGAGCCCGGGTGGCTCCTGGCGGATCTGCGGACCGGCGAAGATCTCCTGCGCGCGCCGGAACACCGTGGTGGCCGTCGCGTACACCGCGGCCAGGTCGGCGCCGGCGATGTCGACGTTGACGCTGCGAGTGCCGCCGTCGTTGCTGGAGATGATCGAGCCGCGCGAGGCGAACGAGCGCATGCCGGGCACGCCGCTGAACTTCTCGCCGAGCACGTCCATCAGGGCGTTGATGTGCTTCGGGTCCTTGGGCTCGGCGATGATGCGCAGCTGCTCGGGCCGCACGCGGGTGTTCAGGTAGGCGAGCGCCGGCACCTCGGACTCGCCGCGGTCGAAGCGCGCGGGGTCGTCCTCGAGGTAGGGCAGCAGCTCGGCGTGCAGCCGCGCCGCGATCGCCGACATCTCGGGCAGGTTGTAGCCGGGCGGCGGGATCATGGTGGCGAAGGTCTTCGGCTCCTCGCCCTCGGGCAGGTATTCCGCGGGCGGCGTGAGCAGGGCGATGACCGCCGCGGTCAGGGCGACGATCAGGCCCAGCGCGGCGAGCCGGCGCGGCCGCGTGGCGGTGATGCCGCGGATGCCGGCCAGCGCCCGGTTGCGCAGGCCCGTGCCGGCCGGCCGCTCCTTCGGCCCCGGGCCGAACGGCAGCCGCGCGCTGGCCGCCGGCACCACCGTGATCGCCACCAGCATCGAGACCAGGATCGACGCCGAGATCGCCACGGCGATGTCGGAGTAGAGCTGGCCGGCCTCCTCGCGCACGAACAGGATCGGCGCGAACACCAGCACGGTGGTAAGCGTGGAGGCGAGCACGGCCGGCCACACCCGCTGCACGCCGGCGAGCGCCGCCTTCAGCCGGTCGAGGCCGCGCCGGCGCTCGCGCTCGATCGCCTCCAGCACGACGATGGTGTTGTCGAGCGTCATGCCGATCGCGAAGGCGACCCCGGCGAGCGAGATCACGTTGATGGTGCGGCCCGCCAGCAGCAGGCCGATGAACGCGGCGATGGTGCAGATGGGGATCCCGATCACGCCCACCAGCGTCGCCGGCGCCGAGCGCAGAAACAGGAACATGACCAGCGCGGCCAGCGACGCGCCGATGGCGAGGTTGGTCCAGACGTTCGCGACCGAAGCCTCGACGTAGCGCACGTCGTCGGTGGTGAGCACCATGCGCATGCCCGCCGGCTCGAGCACGCCGCGATTGATCTCGGCCACCGCCGGCAGCATCGCCTCCTTGATCGCGACCACGTTGGAGCCGGTCTGGCGGCGCACCGAGAGGTTGATGACCGGCTGGCCGTTCACGTAGGACTCGGTGCGCACCTCGAAGTGGTGCAGCCTGACCTGCGCGACGTCCTTCAGCCGGATGACGGCGTCGCCGCGCCGCGCGATCAGCAGCTCCTCGATGTCGCCGAGGTCGCCGAAGTGGCCGACCGTGCGCAGCAGGTAGCGGCGCTTGCCGCTGTCGACGTCGCCGCCGGAGACGTCGCGGTTGCGCGCGCGGACCGCCTCGCGCACCTGGGTCAGCGTCAGGTTGCGCTCGGCCAGCCGCGCCGGGTCGACCAGGATCTGGATCTGGCGCTCGGCGCCGCCGTAGACGCCGACCTGCGACACGCCCGGCACCCGCTCCATGCGCGTGCGCACGTTGTCGTCGATGAAGTCCTGCATGACCTTCATGTCGAGCCCCTGCGGGTTGCCGGGCAACGGCTCGACGCGGAAGAACATGAACGAGTTGGCCGAGAACGAGGTGGTGAAGATGCGCGGCTCGTCGACGTTCTCGGGGTAGGCCGGCACCTGGGACAGCGCGTTGTTGACGCGGATCAGCGCCTCGTTGATGTCGACGCCGAACGGGAACTCGAGCTCGATGCGCGCTTCGCCGGTCTCGGCGGTGGAGACCATGCGCTGCAGCGTCGGAATGCTGCGCAGGTACTCTTCCTGCTCGATGAGGATTTCCTTCTCGACGTCCTGGGGCGTGGCGCCCGGCCAGGAGGTGCGCACGCTGATCACGCGCACCTCCAGGTCCGGGATCATCTGCACCGGCACGCGCTGCACGGCGAGGATGCCGAAGACGCAGACGATGAGCACGCCGATGGCGAGCAGCGTGCCGCGCCGGATGGTGGCTTCGAGCACGCGCGCTACCGGGCGGCGGCGTCCTGCGCGGCCACGACGCGCACCGATTGGCCCTCGCGCAGGGTCTCGTTGCCGCGCAGCACGACGCGGGTGCCGGCGTCGACGCCCGCGACGATCTCGACGCCGGCGGCGAGCGTGCGGCCGAGCCGCACGGTGCGGGCGGAGACCGTGGCCGGACTGCCGCCGTTCAGAACCCAGACCGAGGCGCCGCCGTCCGGGTGGCGCACGATCGCGTCGCGCGGCAGCACCAGCGCTTGGCCCTCGCCGCGCAGGCTGAAGCGCGCCTCCGCCGACATGCCCGGCGTCAGGCGCTCGCCGGCGTCCTCGACCCGCACGCGCACCAGGAACGTGCGCGCGCTGGGATCCTTGACCGGCACCTTCGCCGCGACCGTGCCGGCGAACACGCGCCCCGGAAACGCGCCGACGCGCACCTCGACCGGCGCCCCGGGCGCGATCTGGTAGTAGCGCTCCTGCGGCGCCTGCACGTCGAGGCGCAGCCGCGCGGTGTCCACCAGCTCGATCACGGGGGTGCCCGTCTCGACCCACTCGCCGAGCTCGGTCAGCTTGCGGCTCACCACGCCCGCGAAGGGGGCGACGAGCGTGTGGCGGGCGACCACCTCGGCCTGCTGGCGCCGCTCGGCCTGCAGCCGCTCGAGGGCGGCCGTGGCGATGCGCAGCTCCGCGTCCGCGGCGTGCAGCCGCGTCTCCGGCACCAGCCGCCGCTCGACCTGCTGCCGCGCCTCCTCCCGCAGGCGCGCCGCCTCCGCCTGGCGGGCGCGGGCCTCGGCCAGCGCCGCGTCGGCACGGCCGAGCGCGAGGCGCGCCAGCGCGGCGTCGAGCTCGAGCAAGATCTCGCCCTCCTTCACGGCCGCGCCGGCGTCGACGTTGACCGCAGAGACGAGTCCGCTCACGCGCGGGGACAGCGCGGCGCTGCGCTCGGAGGTCACCGTGCCGGTGAGCTCGATGCGGTCGAGCACGGCGGCCGGCTCGGCGGTGATGACGGTGACCGGCGCCTGGGCCGCGGCGAACGGCAGCCACGCCAGCAGGAGGCTGCACGCGACCAGGGGAGCGAGGCGGGGCGGACGATTCGGCATCAGCGGGCGGGAGTATTCCCCAAGATTAACGCGGGTTCGACCCCCGCTCGGGAAAAAAGATTCGGCGCCGCCGCGTCAGCGACGCGCGGCGCCGTCGTCATCGGCCAGCCGGCCGCTGCGGATGTACTCGAAGAATGTCGCCGCCACCGGCGAGAGCCGGCGGCCGCGCGGATAGAGCGCGTGCCACGCGCGCTTGAGCGGGAAGCCCTCGACGTCGAGCACGGCGACGCCGTCCTGCGGGCCCACCGCGTGCAGCGAGATCACCGAGAGCCCGAGCCCGCTGGCGACCGCCTGGCGCACCGCCTCGTTGCTGGCGATCTCCATCTTCACCGGCAGCCTGAGCTTGCGCCGGGCGAGGAACTGCTCCACCGCCATGCGGGTGCCGGAGCCCGCCTCGCGCACGACGAAGCGCTCCGCCAGCAGCCGCTTGAGCGGCACCCGTTTGCGCCCGACCAGCGCGTGGTGGCGCGGCGCGATCACCACCAGCGGATTGTCGAGGAACGGAACCGCCTCGATGTCGAAGTGCTGCGGCGGCATGCCCATGATGTAGAGGTCGTCGAGGCTGCCGGCGAGCCGGGCAAGGACGGCATCGCGGTTGGCGACCTCCAGCGCCACCTCCACCTCCGGATAGCGGGCGCAGAACGGCCCCAGCAGCCGCGGCACGAAGTACTTGGCGGTGGTCACCACGGCAAGGCGCAGGCGCCCGCGCTTGAGGCCCCTCATGGCGTCCGCCGTCATCTCGAAACCGGACCACAGGTCGAACATCTGCCGGCACACGGCGGCCAGCTCGCGCCCGGCGTCGGTCAGGTGGAGCTGCCTGCCGACCTGCTCGGTGAGCGGCAGGCCGACGGCGTCGGCGAGCTGGCGGATCTGCACCGACACCGTCGGCTGGGTCAGGTGCAGCTCCTCGGCGGCGCGCGTGACGCTGCCGCGGCGGGCCACCGCGTCGAACACCTTGAGCTGGCGCAACGTGACGTGCATCGGGAGGTCCGCCTATTTATAGACTATGGTCAATGATTGTACGTGCAAACTTTCATGAAAGCCTATGAACAAACCGCACTATCCTGCCCCTCCAATGCCAAGGGGCCGGCGCGGGCCGGCGCCCACATCGTGAGGAACGAACGCCATGTACTACGCCATCGAATACCTGTACGGGAAGAACCGGCCGGCGCCGGGGCGCGAGCGGGTCCGGATCCGGGTCTTCCGCACGGTCGACGACCGTGACGACTGGGTCTGGGAGGGCAACCCGCTGGTGAACGACGCGGGCTACCGGCAGGCCATCGACCCCGACGTCGCCTCGGAGCTCGCGCGCCAGCTCAAGGTGCCGCTGCCGCGCACCTACGAGGCGGAAGCGCGGAGCGTCGCGTGAGCGCGGCGGTGCCGGTCACCGTCGCCCACGGCGACGGCATCGGACCGGAGATCATGGACGCCACGCTGCGGGTGCTGGACGCGGCCGGCGCGCGGCTCGCGATCGAGACGATCGAGGTCGGCGAGGCGGTCTACCGGCGCGGCCACTCGTCCGGCATCGCTCCCGAGGCGTGGGAGTCGCTGCGGCGCACGAAGGTGTTCCTCAAGGCGCCCATCACGACGCCCCAGGGCGGCGGCTACAAGAGCCTCAACGTCACCATCCGCAAGACGCTGGGCCTGTACGCCAACGTGCGGCCGTGCGTGGCCTACGAGCCGTTCGTGCGCACGCGCCATCCCGGCATGGACGTGGTGATCGTGCGCGAGAACGAGGAGGACCTCTACGCCGGCATCGAGCACCGGCAGTCGGACGAGGTGTTCCAGTGCCTGAAGCTCATCTCCCGCCCGGGATGCGAGAAGATCTTGCGCTACGCGTTCGAGTACGCGCGCGCGCACGCCCGGCGCAAGGTGACGTGCTTCACCAAGGACAACATCATGAAGCTGACCGACGGCCTGTTTCACAAGATCTTCGAGGAGGTCGGCGAGGAGTATCCGGAGATCGCGAAGGAGCACTGG
>CAZGTK010000053.1:0-10629 GCA_964528415.1 uncultured Burkholderiales bacterium
ACGCGAGCCGCCGGGCCGCCTCGCCGAACCATCGGCCGGCGGCCCGCGCGGTAGAATGCCGCGTTCGCCGCCGCCCCCTCGCCCCGATGTCGACCTCAGCCGCAAATCGCGGCCGCGCCGTTGCGTTGATGATCTGCGCCGCCACGCTGTGGAGCACGGCGGGCGTCGTCACGCGCCACCTGTCGCCCGACCTGCTGGCCGACGGCCGCTTCGAGATCACGTTCTGGCGCAGCCTGTTCGCGGCGTTCTTCGTCGCCGGCTACCTGCTGCTGGTGCGGCGCGAGGGGCTGCGCCCGGTGCTGGCGACCGGCTGGCCCGGCGTGCTCTCGGGCGCGATGTGGGCGGTGATGTTCGTCTGCTTCATGCTGGCGCTGACCCTGACCACCGTGGCGCGCACGCTGCTCGTCATGAGCGTCGGCCCGCTGGTGACGGCGCTGCTGGCGTGGGCGGTCATGCGCTCGCCGCTGCCCGGGCGCACGTGGGCGGCGATCGCCGTCGCCACGGTCGGCATGGTGTGGATGTTTTCCGGCAAGGGCAACGCGCCGGAAGGGCAGCACGTGCTCGGCATGCTGATCGCGTTCGCGGTGCCGGTGGCCGGCGCGATCAATTTCGTCACGCTGCACAAGGCCGGCGCGCGCGTCGACCTGATCCCGGCCGTTTTCCTCGGCGGCGCCTTCTCCGCCGCGCTGATGCTGCCGCTCTCGCTGCCGTTCGAGGCTAGCTTGCGCGACGTCGTGCTGCTCGGCGGGCTCGGCTTCTTCCAGCTCGGCCTGCCGTGCATGCTGCTGGTGGTGGCCGCGCGCAGCCTCTCCGCGCCGGCGCTGGCGCTGCTGGCGCTGCTGGAGGTGGTGCTGGGCCCGCTGTGGGCGTGGCTCGGCGCAGGCGAAGCGCCGGCCGCGCGCACGCTGGCCGGCGGCGCGCTGATCCTGGCGGCGTTGATCCTGAACGAGGTGGCGGCGCTGCGCGAGCGGGGCGTGGCGCGCCGCGGATAGCGCAGGCGCTACGCGGGGTCCCAGACCTGCTGCGGCATCGGCAGATCGGCCCAGGTTTCGGGACCGAGCGGACGATCGGGCGCGATGCCGCGCTGCTCCAGCACCCACTGCAGCTGGCGCGTGTGCTGGCCGGCGTGCCAGGTGGTGCGCTCGAGGAATTCGTGCATCGTCTGGCGGCCGTAATAGACGCGGGCCGGCGCCGACCAGTCGCGGGTGCGCCCCGGGCCGTCGAACCATTCGTCGAGGCGCTTCTGCACGTCGCGCCCGTACGCCGCCAGCGCCGCGGCGCTGCGTTGACCGGGCGCGGCGACGCGGTTGTAGGCGTCGTACACCAGCGGAATGCCGGCCTCGTGCTCGAGCAACGCGTCCGGGATGTTGAAGATGTGGTAGGCGAGGTCGGCGTGCGCGCGCGGGCGGTCGGGCAGCAGCGTCTCGAGGTCGCGCTCCGGCACCTGCGCGAGGAACCGCTGTGCGCCGTCGAGGATCGTGTTCAGCCGCGCGCGCAGCTCGTCCACCGTCAGCGTGCGGCCGCCGCCGTAGTCGATGCCGGCGATGCGCGCCACGTCCTTCAGCACCTGGCCGTCGACCCACTCGTCGCCGCGGGTGACGATGGGCACCTGCCGCAGGCCGAGACGCGCCAGGTCGGGAATGGCGCTGTCGTCCTCGAGGATGTTGCGCGAGACGAAGGCGACGCCGTGGCGGGCGAGGAATTCCTTGGTGCGCAGGCAGCTGGTGCAGCCGGGCTGCCAGAAAACGTGAAGCTCGGGGGCGGCAGTGCTCATGGGAGCGAGGATCGGTGCGGGCGCGAAAGCGCCATTCTACCCCGCCCGCCGCAGCGGCCGTCGCGGCGCGACGGCTACATCAGGCTCGCGAGCATCTTGCTCGCCAAGAGGAACAGCAGCACCGAGAACACCTTCTTGAGCGTGGCGACGGGCATGGCGTGCGCGGCGCGCGCCCCGAGCGGGGCGAAGAGCATGCTCGGCACCACCACCCACGCCAGCGCCGGCAGGTAGACGAAGCCAAGGCTGTAGGCCGGCAGGCCTTCGACGCGGACGCCGGCGACGGCATAGCCCAGCGCGCCGGCCAGCGCGATCGGCAGCCCGACCGCGGCCGCGGTGCCCACCGCCTGCCGCAGGTCCACGTTGCACCACGTGAGCCAGGGCACGGTGAGGAACGCCCCGCCGCCCGCCACCAGGGTCGAGACGAGCCCGATCAGCCCGCCCCCCGCCATCAACCCGGCGGCGCCCGGCAGCTGCCGGCTCGCCCTGGGCTTGATGTCGAGCCACATCTGCGCCGCGGCGTAGTAGACGAAGACGGTGAAGAGGATCGCCAGCGGCGTGCGCGGCAGCGCCGCGGCGAGCGCCGCGCCGATGAGAGTGCCGGCGACCACCGCCGGCGTCATCGGCCTGAGGATGTCCCAGCGCACCGCGCCGCGCCGATGGTGCGCGCGGACGCTGGAAAGGGACGTGAAGACAATCGTGCACATTGCCGTGCCCAGCGCCAGGTGGAGCACTTCGGCCGCCGGGAAGCGCTGGGCGTCGAACAGGAACACCAGCACCGGCACGATCACCAGTCCGCCGCCGATGCCCAGCATGCCGGCGAAGAAGCCGACGAAGGCGCCCAGCGCCAGGTAGGCGAGCCACCACTCGGACGCGCCGGGCACGTCTCAGCCGCCGCGTGCGCCCGCTCCGCCGCGCCTACTTCGCCGCGGCGAGGCGGGGCGATTGCTCGGCTTCGTCCGACGCGGCGGGCTCCACGCGCGTGCCGTCGCCCTCGAACCAGGCCGGCTTGTTGGGCGTGCGGTCGACCGTCAGGCGGAAGACGTCGAAGCGATTGTAGTAGCCGGCGACGTCCTGCAGCTGGCGCGGCGCGACGGTCTGCTCGAGGTCGATGTCGGCGTAGAGGATGCCTTCGTCGTTCTGCAATTCGTTCCCGATCACCGCGCCCATCGGGCCGACGATGAGCGAGACGCCGCGCGGGCTGTCGCGCAGGATGCGCTCCATCTCCCTGTCGCCGCCGGCGAGCCCGGTGACCATCGCCTCGTCCATGAACGCCGCGGAGACGATGTTGAACAGCTTGCCCTCGAAGGCGTGGTTGCGCACGCGGATGCGGATGGCGTCGGAGACGTCGTACGCGCCCGCCTCCTTCGGGTCATGGGCCGGCCATACCGGGGGGAAGGACGAAACGTGCACCTGCTCGCCCTGCGCCATCAGCGCGAAGCGCGCCAGCGGGTTGGTGTTCTCGCCGCAGATCAGCATGCCGATGCGCCCCAGCGCCGTGTCGCACACGCGCAGGCCGGCGCCGTCGCCGGCCGCCCACACCAGCTTCTCCCAGAACGTCGGCACCAGCTTGCGGTGGTGGTTGACGATGGCGCCGGTCTCGTCGATCAGCACGTTGGAGTTCCACAGGCAGCCCACGCTGGCGTCGGTGCCCTCGTTGAAGCCGTAGGACACGATCACGCCGTGGCGCCTCGCCGCCGCGCGGATCTGCCCGATTTCCGGGCCGTCCACCTTGGCCGAGTTGGCCGCCAGCCGGCGGAAGAAGTCGTGGTTGTAGAGCGGCGCCCGCAGCGCCGACCAGATCGGGAACGCGGGCAGGTAGACCTCGGGGAAAGCTACCAGCCGCGCGCCGTTCCTCGCCGCCTCGGCGATCAGCGAGCAGGACTTCTGCACCGTCGCCTCGGCATCGAGGAACACCGGCGCCACGTGCATCGCCGCCGCCTTGAACTTGGGATAGGTCGTCATGAGCTGGTTCCTCTGGTATCGGGCACACGATACCGCCAGGCGCGGTGAAGCGCCGCGGCGTCACATGCCGGGCATGGTGGTGAAGTTCGGCAGCGCCTTGACGCGTTCCACCCAGCCGGCCAAGCGCCGGTAGGCGTCGATGCCGATGCCGCCCTGGTGGGCCAGCGCGATGTAGGGAAAGCACGCCAGGTCGGCGATCGTCGGACGGCCGCATTCGAGCCAGTCGCGGCCGGCAAGGTGCGCGTCCATCACCTTCAGGATCGACTGCGCCCGCTGGGTTGCGAGGTCGATGTCGACCTTCGCGTTCATCAGGTGAAAGAGGCGCGCCAGGTTGGGGCCGTGCTGGATCTCGTTGGCGGCGGTGGACAGCCACTGCATCACCCGGGCCATCGCGACCGGCTCGGTCGGCAGCCAGTCCTCGCCGCCGTAGCGGCGCGCCAGGTAGACGAGGATTGCCTGGGAGTCGCGCAAGACGACGTCCCCCTCCGCCAGCACCGGAACCTGGCCGAGCGGGTTCAGCGAGAGGTACGGCTCGCGCTTGTTCTCGCCGCCGGCGAAATCGACCGGGATCTCCTGGTAGGGCAGCTTGAGGAACCCCAGCAGGAGGCGGACCTTGTGGCAGTTGCCGGACAGGGGCCTCGCGTAGAGCTTGCGTTCGATCGAGTCGACCATCGGAGCGCCTCAGCCCGCCGCCGCCTTGCCCAGCTCGCGCCGCCGCGCGCGGCGGAACAGCCAGAAGCCGATCAGCAGGACGACGGGCAGCCAGGCGACCCATGGATCGCGCAGGTCGTAGTAGACCAGGGACGCGATCGGACCCGACAGCATGAAGACCCGCTCGGCCTTCGACAGCCGTCCCATGAAGCCCCCGTAGATCGCCGCGGCCAGCATCAGCGTGCTCACGCACAGGATGACCGTCGCCACCAGCGTCTCGACGGTGAAGTTCGGGAACTGCAGCGAGTTGGGGAACGCGACGAAGAAGAACGGCAGCAGCATGCAGATGCCGCCCAGCTTGAAGGTCTCGTAGATGGTGTTCTTGAACGAGCCGCCTGCGATGCGCGAGGCCATCATCACGCCGACGGCGACCGGCGGCGTGAACGACGAGAACACCGCGAAGTAGAAGCCGTAGAAATGCGCGGCGAGCGGGTCGATGCCGACGTCGATCAGCGACGGGATCACCACCACCGCCGCCAGCGAGTAGGCGGCGGGCGTCGGCAGCCCCATGCCGATCAGCAGGCAGATGCCCATGCCCAGCAGCAGCGCCAGCTCCAGGCTGTTGCCGGAGACGCGGATCATGAGGTCGGAGAAAAGCGTGCCGAGGCCGGTGGTCACCAGCATCTGCACGATGACGCCGATCGCCGCGAGAATGATCGCCAGTTGCGCGCCGGCTAGCGCGCCGTCGCGGAAGCCGCGAACGATGCGCACCAGCGAGGGCCGGTACCGCTTCGGCCTCAGGAAGCTCAGGCCCACCATCGTGCCGATGCCCCACAGCGCGGCCATGCCCGCCGAGTAGCGCATCGACAGCAGCGTCACCACCAGGACGATCGACGGCAGGAAGCTCGGCAGGATCCAGGCGACCTTCTCCCAGTTCACCTTCTGGCGGTCGTAAGGCACGTGGGGCGAGGACTGGATCAGCGCGTAGACGCCGATCGCCAGCGTGAACATGTAGAGGAATGCCGGCAGCACCGCGGCCGCGACGACCTCGATGTAGGAAATGCCGAGGATCACCGCCATCAGGAACGCGCCGAGCCCCATGACCGGCGGAATGATCTGGGCGCCGTTGGCCGCCATGACTTCGATGGCGCCGGCCTGCTCCTTGGTGAAGCCGCCGCGGATCATGGTGGGAATCGTCATGGATCCGGACAGCGCGATGCAGCTCACGGTCTGGCCGGTCACCATGCCGACCAGCGAGCTGGCGGCGATGCAGGAGTACGAGACGCCGCCGCGGACCAGGTTGCCGATGGCCTTGCCGATCTCGTCGAACATGTCCAGCACGTTGGTGCTGGTCATCAGGCCGCCGTACACCAGCAGCAGCAGGATGGTATCGGCGGAAAGCGGAATGAAGGTGTAGACGCCGCGCGGGCCGCCCATCCCCGCGAGATAGCTCATCACCACCTCGGGCGAGAACTTGAGCTCCACCACCGGGCTCGGGAACAGGTGGCCGAGTCCGAAGTACAGCGCGGCCGAAAGGCACACGATCGTGAGCGCCGTGCCCCACACCACCCAGTTGAGCCCGAACACGGCCACCAGCAGGGTGAGGCCGATGAAGTACTGGAACTTCGTCAGGAACGGCTGGCTGAGCTCCAGGTCCTGGGCGAAGACGTAGAGGTAAACGGTGGAGACCAGCGTGGCGAGCGCCATCAGGCCGGCGAAGACCAGCCAGGCGGTGCGCCGGCCGCCGCTCGTGGCCTGGCCACGGTCGATGGCGGTATGCAACGCGATCAGCATCATGATCGCGCCCAGGTGCACCGTGTAGTGCTCCATCGCGCCGTGAAAGGTGAAGAAGATCGTCAGCGCGTGGTAGGCCACCGTCGCCAGCGCCAGGACGGTGTAGAGGACCCCCACGTAATGCAGGAAACGCGGAGCGTAGGCGGCGTTCATCGGTTCATCGTTCCCGTCCCGGCCCGGAAGGTGGCGCCGCTGGATCCGTTGAAGTCAGCGGACGCCCGGCGACCGCGGAGGCCGCGTCGCCGGGCGAGGCTCCTGCGAGCCAGCGGTGTTACTTGACCAGCCCCAGTTCCTTGAAGGCCCGCATCGCGCCGGGGTGCACCTTGTCCGGCGTCGTGCGCGCGGCGGCGGCGATGCTCTCGGGCGTCCAGATCTTGCCCATGGCATTGTACTGGGCGACGACGGGACCCATC
The DNA here is from genome assembly GCA_964528415.1 of uncultured Burkholderiales bacterium. Lineage (GTDB taxonomy): Bacteria > Pseudomonadota > Gammaproteobacteria > Burkholderiales > UBA6910 > DATIUV01. The sequence continues at coordinate 6,595 of CAZGTK010000053.1, forward strand.
TTCACCCAAAGCTTGGCGAGCTCGTAGGCCAGATCCTCGGGAAAATCCTTGTGCGCGGTGAGCAGCAGGTAGTTGCCGAACGTGGTGAACTCGTCGGGCTGCTTGGGCAGCGTGTTGGGGGGGTAGACACGGACGTGGAAGTTGGCGCCGGTCTTCTTGTTGTAGCCCTCGATCGTCTCCTTGGGCACGTTGATGTAGCGGAACGGCCGGTTGGACGCTTCCAGGAGCTTGAACGGGCTGGGCTGGATGGTGGTCTTGAAGCCGTCGTTGGAGAACATGACGATGGTGGCGACGTCGGCGCGGCCGTCGAGCAGCGCTTCGACGTTGGGGTCGGTCCCGAGCATGTTGAAGCTCTTCACCTTCTTCAGCATGCCGGTGCCGTCCAGGATCATGCGCGGGTACATGCCCCACTCGTTCTGCGTGATGAGACCGGCCGCGATGCGCTTGCCGGCGAAGTCCTCGAACTTCTTGATGCTGGCATCGGTGGTGACGAACGAGACGCCGGTCACGCCCATGACGCCGATGATGCGGAAGTCCTTCGCTGCCGGCAGCGCTTCCGGATAATAGGGCTTGAGGCCGGTGTTCGCGGCCCACTCCAGCACCGACCCGGACCCGATCACCGTGTTCTTCCAGAGCTCCGGCTTTTCGGCAAGATACTTCACGTTGTAATTGAACCCGGGCGTCTCCACGGCGATCGGCCGCAGCCACGGGTGATTCTCCGCGGCGCGGGTCTGGAACACGGCCCAGGCGTTGTACGGGCCCGAGCCGGCGGGCGAGGTCAGGATGGAGATCTTGCGCTCTTCCTGCGCGTGGGCCGGCGAGGACGCCAGCGGCAGCGCAATCCCGAGCAGCAGGGCGGCGCCGAACCCGAGCAGGCGGCGCCGGTCGGCGCGGGCCGCGCCATCGAAACGGAAATCTTGCGTCGAGCGTGAGTTCACGGTTCTCCTCCGTCTTTCTCTGGTTGATTTGTGATTTCCCTCGTGTACCCGAAAAATCATCCCCCGCCCACGGGCATTTATCTGTCAAGTTGTTGACACTCGCTTGAGCGAAGCCGCCACCGGAGGCTACGCTTGGGATCGAGCAATTCCAGACGGCGGGTGCCGGGAGGGAGCATGGAAGCCAAGGATGTGATGACGACTCGCGTCATCACGGTGTCGCCGGACACCCGCGTCGAAGCCATTGCCAAACTACTGATGGACGAGCGCATCAGCGGCGTGCCGGTCGTGGACGGCGCCGGCCGCCTCGTCGGCATCGTCAGCGAAGGCGACTTGATGCGCCGCAGCGAAAGCGGCACGGACCGCGGCGCCTCGCCGTGGCTGTCGCTGCTCGCCACCCCCGACGAATCGGCCCGCGCGTACCTCAAGTCCCACGGCCACCGCGCGCGCGACGTCATGTCCGCCGAAGTCATCTCGGTCGAGGAGCATACGCCGCTCGCGCGCGTCGCGCAGATCCTCGAGCGAAACCGCATCAAGCGGGTGCCGGTGCTCCGGGACGGCGCGCTGGTGGGAATCGTGAGCCGCGCCAATCTGCTGCAGGGTCTGGTCTCGCACGCTTCGCCGCCGCCTTCCGCCGACGACCGCGCGCTGCGCGCGCGCATTCTCGACGAGCTGCGGCAGGCGGGGCTCGACGCGCTGCCGATCAACGTGGTCGCGGCGAACGGGAAGGTTCACCTTTGGGGCGTCGTCGGTTCGGAGGCGCAGCGCGACGCGGTGCGCTTGGCGGCCACGGAGGCAGCCGGTGTAGGATGCGTGGAGGACCATCTCAGCGTGGTGTCGTTGTCGCTGCGCAGCACCTGGTCACGGTGAGGCGGGCGCGCGCAGCCCGCTCCGCTTCGCCCAACGCCGGAGAACGGATTCGACCATGACCTCAGGAACCATCATCCCGATCCGTCGCGCCAAGGGCGAGGCCGCCACCGCGCCGTCTCGCCCCGCGGCAAGCCGGCGCAGCGCTTCCCGGCAGGCGGCGTCGCCGAGCCGCGCGCCGGCGGCGCCGTTCGCCACGCTGCCCGCCGACGACAAGGCTCGCCTGCTGGCCAGCTGCACCCGCAGGCGCTTTGCCAAGGGCGCGACGATCTTCGCGCAAGGCAACCCTCACACCACCACGTTCATCGTCGAGAGCGGCCTGGTGCGGACCTATTACACGTCCGCCACCGGCAAGGAGGTGACGATGGCGTACTGGTCCGACGGCGACCTGCTCGGCGGCCCCAACTTTCTCACCGCGGACACGAGCCACGTCTGGTCGGCGCGGGCGGTGGAGGACGCCGCGATCTGGTGCATCCCGGCCGAGGAGCTGGAGACGCTCGTCAACAGCCGGCCGCTGATCGCGCGCTTCATCATCGACTCGATGACCGTGAAGCTGTTCTGGGTATCGGGGCTGCTGCAGGGATTCGGCACCCAGTCCGTGTTCCTGCGCCTCGCGCATCTGCTGCTCAAGCTGGCGGAGATGTACGGCGTGCCGACCCGCAACGGCATCGCCATCCGCTACCACTTCACGCAGGAGGATCTCGCCAACCTGGTCGGGGCCACGCGCCAGTGGGTCAGCACGACGATGCGGCACTTCCAGCGCGACGGCATCATCTACAGCGACAAGCGTCGGCTGGAAATCCACAACATCGAGCTGCTGCGCCGCATCGTCGGCGAGGGCGGCTACGCCGCCAAGTAATCGTCGTCCCGGCCGTCCCGGCGCCAACGCCGGCGCCCCTGTCAACTTGTTGACAGACGCGCGCCGCGCGATTTCGCACCATGCTCGGGCAACCGTGCCACCACCTTGAGGAGGTATCCATGCCCAGAACACTGCTTTTCGACACTTGGGGAACGCTGGTCGACAACTACACCATCGCCGACGTCATCGAGCCCTACGTTTTCGAGTCCCACCTGGCCCAGGACATCGCGCAGGACTGGCGCTTCCAGCAGAAGTGGGCCATGTTCTACACCACGCTGTCCGACAACTTCGTCATCCATCCCGGCCTCAACGAAGCCTGCCTGCGTTGGGCGCTGGAGAAACATCACATCGACCTCCCAGAGAGCGCGATCAAGGCGATCAACGACGAGTACCACAAGCTGCGCGCCTATCCCGACGTGGTCGAAGCTCTCAAGTCGATCAAGGCGCAGGGCCACACGGTCAAGATCGTCGCCAACCCGACCAAGAAGATGATCGAAGACCACAGCAAGTTCGCCGGCACGCTGCCCTACATCGACGAGATCATCAGCAGCGGCGAGGAGGCGCACGCGTTCAAGCCCTCGCCGAAGGTGTTCCAGCTCGGCATCGAGCGCGCCGGCTGCCCGAAGGACCAGATCCTCTGGGTCACGGGCCACTTCTGGGAAATCGTCGGTGCGAACCGCCAGGGCCTGAAAACGGCGTGGACCAACCGCGCGCGGCAGCCGATGCTCAAGATCGGCGTGACGCCCACGTACACGACGACGACGCTGAAGGAGCTGGCCGACATCCTCGCCAAGGAACAGGGCAAGCAGCGCGCCGCGTGAGCGAGCATGAACCTGCCGGGGGCGCGGCCCCCGGCTTTTCCGCCCGCACTCAAGTCGGCGAGCCGGCCGCCCCGTCGGGCGCGCTGGCCGGCGGCCTGCGGTCCGTCGGCCGTACGCTGGCCGTCTGCGCCGCGCCCCATCACCTGCGCCGCACCGGCACGATCGGCCTGGTGGTTGGCACCTGGCTCACGTTCATGAACCACGGCGACGCCATCGTTCATGGAGCGCCCAGCTGGGAGCTGACGATCAAGATCGTGCTCAACTACCTGACGCCGTTCGTCGTGTCGAACCTCGGCCTGCTTTCGCGGCTGCCGGCGGCGCCGACCGGGATTTCGCCGCCCTCGGGCTGAGACCCGCCGTGGCGCCGCGGCACCCCGAAGCCGGGCGAAGCGTCCGCCGGGCGCGGCGCTAGGGCTCGATCCGCCGCGCCGCCTGCCGCGCCGGCTGCCACCCTAGCCGCTCGTATTTGGCGAGCGCCGGCGCGTTGTCGAGGTCGACGAGCAGCTGCGCCCGCGTCGCGCCGCGCTGCCGCGCCCACGCGAGCGCGGCCTCC
>CAZGTK010000054.1:0-10583 GCA_964528415.1 uncultured Burkholderiales bacterium
TCTGTTGGCCGGTATGAGCATGTTCGTGCTGGTCCGGCGGCCACGCCAGCCGCTAGAATCCGCGAGCCCGTCATCCATCGCCCGAGGAGTCCCATGTTCCGTCGGCACCTGGCCGCCGTTGCCCTGGTTGCTTGCGTCCCCGCGTTCGCCGCCCAGACCGAGAAGCTCAGCGTGCGCTCGGGCGACGTCGACGTGCCGGTGGAGGTGGTCCGGCCGGACGGCCGCGGGCCGTTCCCGCCGGTGCTCTACATCCACGCCAAGCGCGGCTTCGACGACGTCGACCGCGCGCACATGGAAACGCTCGCGGCGCAGGGCTTCCTGGTGCTCGCGCCCGATTATCTCTCGGGCCGCTTCATCGAGCGCTGGCCCGACCGGCACTATCCCGAGACCGAGGCCGACGTCGAGGCCGCGCTGGACGCGCTGCTCAGGCGCGCCGACGTCTGCCGTGGGCCGGTCGCGGTGCTGGGCAAATCCCGCGGCGGCTACTACGCGGTGCGGCTGGCCGCGAAGCGCGGGCGCGACCTCGCCGCCATCGCCACCTACTACGGCCATTTCCAGGATCCCAACGCGCCGGAGCCGCAGCAGCTGTTCCGCTACGCGCCCGAGGTGAACACTCTCAAGACGCCGCTCCTTATGCTGATCGGCGACGCCGACTTCGAGCTGCGGCGCATGAACACCGGCCGCGCGTTCTACGCGCTGATCGAGCGCGGCGCGCCGGTGGAGCTGCAGATGTACCCGATGGCGCGGCGCGCGTTCGATTTCCGCAACGACCAGTCGCCGGAGGAGAAGATCGCCGCGAAGCACGCCGCCGGGCGCGTCAAGGACTGGTTCCATCGCCACCTCCGGCTGACGCCCGCAGGGCGCTGCCCGCCATAGACACGGCGGCGAGCGCAAGAAGCACCAGCACGGCCACCGGCCCAAACGGCTGGTCCGCCGCCAGCGCCAGCGCGAACGCGACGAGATAGCCGCCGAGGCCGAGCGCCGCCGCCGCCAGCAACGCCGGCCGCCAGCCGCGGGCAACGCGATACGCCGCCAGCGGCGCGACGAAGATCAGCGCGAACGCCGCCATGACGCCGATGCTGGCGGTGGCGAGCGCGACCGCGACCGCCACCAGCACGTCGAAGGCGACGCGCACGCGCCGCACCGGCTCGCCGTTCGCCTCCAGGTAGCCCGGGAACAGCCGGTCACGCAGGAGCCGCGGCGACAGGCGCGGCATCGCCACCGCCAGCGCCACGCCCAGCGCCACCGCGCCTGCGAGGTGCAGGTTCCCGGTGAAGTAAAGCTGGCCGTCGAACAGCGCGCGTCCCAGGTGCTCCGCCAGCGGGAGGTTGGCGAGGAGCAGGATGGCGGCGGCCCACGCGAGGAGCAGCACGGCGCCGTAGCCGGCGTTGCCGGTGCGCCCCAACAAGCCCTTGCCCAGCGCGACGCCGACCGTGGCAGCAACGGCGCCGAGCGCTGCCGTTACGCCGAGCGCCGCCGCCGCCAGCGCGCCCGCGGCGGAGACCTGGGCCAGCGCCAGCGCCGCGATCCACTCGTCGCGCAGCAGCACGTAGGCGCCGACGACCGGCAGGACCGACGCCAGCACCAGTCCGGTCAGGAACGGCATCAGGAAAAGCGAGGCGGCGGCGAAATCCACGATCACGGCACCAGGTCGACGATCTCGGTGCACACCTGCTCGAGGAAAGCGCGGTCGTGGCTGACCAGCAGCATGCCGAGACCGGGCCGTCGCTCGAGCAGCGCCTCCGCCAGCCACCGCGTCGCCGCCGGGTCGAGGTTGCTGGTGGGCTCGTCGAGCACGGCCAGGGCCACCGGCGCCGCGACGCACGCCCATACCTGCGCAAGCTGAAGCTGACCACCGCTCAGGCGGTCGAGCCGCCGCTTGGCGAACGCGGCGCCGTGCGGCCAGCGGGCGCCGCCGGCGGCGGTCACGCGCAGCAGATCGTCGCCGGTCAGCGGAAGGCCGGCGGCCGGCAGCGGGGCCTGCCGCTGCACCGCCACCCGCAGTCCCGGCGCACGCACGATACGGCCGCCGAGCAGGCGAGCTTCGCCGCACAGCACGTTCAACAGCGTGGTCTTGCCGCAGCCGTTGGGTCCCCACAGCCCCACCGCCTCGCCGCGCGCAACGCCGAAGGAAACCGGGCCGACCACCGGCGCCGCGTAGCCGACGACCGCGCCGAGGTAGCCAAGCAGCGGATCGGAGACCGCGATCACGCCCGCTCCCGCTTCAGTGGTGGTGACCCTTCATGCCGCAGTGGCTGTTGATGGACAGGCCGCGACAATCCGCGCGCAGCTGCTTCTCGCACGCTGCCGCGTCCTTGCCGCCCGAGAGGCACTTCGCCGCCGCGTCGTGGGCCGCCGCCATCTTCACGTGCTTGGCCTCGTGCTTCGCCGCGTCCTTGTGCTCGTCCTTCGCCAGGCGCATGCCGCAGTGGGGGCCCGCCGCCACGCCCTGGCACGCCGCCTCCAGCGCCTTCGTGCATTCCGTGACCGACTTGCCGGCCTGCAGGCACTGCGCCGCGCCGCGGTGGGCGGCCGCCATGACCTGATGCCCCTCGATTTCCTGGTTGAGGTCCGCGTTCTTGTCCGCCAGCGCCGGCGCCGCGGCAAGGGCCAACGCCAGCATTGCGATCGTGTTGCGCATCGTCATCATCGTTTGCTCCTTGCAGTTTCAGCCGCGGCCGGCCTGCGCCGCCGCCAGCAGTTGATCGAGCGTGTCGTCGAACAGCCCGACGAGGTCGCCGGCCTTCGCCGACCCTCCCACCGTGAAGGGCAGGACCACCGCGGGAATCCCCGCGCGCTCGGCGAACCACGCCGAGGCGCGGGCGCTGTTGTAGGGCGCGCGGATCACCATCCGCGCCGGCTGGCGCTGCTGCTGCTCCAGCAGCTGCGCCAGGTGGGCGCCGCTCGGCTCGACGCCGGGCTTCGCCTCCAGCTCGCCGACCTGCTTCAGTCCGAGCCACGCGTTCAGATACGGGAATCCGCGGTGGTGCACGATCACGGGCACGCCCTTGAGCGGCGCCGCGCGACGCTCCCACGCGGCGAGCGCGTGGCGCCAGCGGGCATCGAACTGCGCGAGGCGCTCGCGGTAATGGGCGGCGTTGGCCGGGTCCAGCTCGGCCAGCCGCGCCGCCAGCGGCCCGGCCACCGCGAGGATGTTGCGCGGGTCGAGCTGGATGTGGGGATTGCCGGCCGCGTGCTGGTCGCCGAGCGAGCGGTCCAGGGACTGCGGCACCTCCAGCAGCGCGACGTGGCGTGAAGCCTCGAAGAAACCGGGCTTGCCCGGCTGCACGCCGGGGTTGCCGGCCTCCGCGAACAGCACCGGCAGCCAGCCGATCTCCAGCTCGGCGCCGGTGCACACGGCGAGATCCGCCCGGCGGAACGCCGCCAGCAGGCTCGGCTTCGCCTGGATGCGGTGGACGTCCTGCTTCGCGGTGGTGGCGGTATAGACGCTGGCGCGGTCGCCCGCCAGCTCGCCGACCAGCGCGCCCCACTCGGGCTCGCAGGCAAACACCTCGAGCGCGGCGCGGGCGGGAAGCGCGGCGAACGACAGGAGCACGGCCACGCAGGCGCTTCGAATGATCCGGTTCATCTGCCTCTCCTTCCGAATCGCGCGGAGCGGCGTCGCCGCCGCCCCGCGCCCAAGGGTCAGAACTTGTGGGCGCCGTGGCTGCCCAGGCTCAGGATGTACTGCAGGAAGATCTGGTCGTCGGCGAGCCCGGCCCGCGACTCGTCCCGCGTGTACTGCAGCCGGATCCGGCTGAACTCGGTGGGCGACCAGTCCACCATCGCCGAATAGAGCTTGGCGTTGTACGGCGCGAGGATCGGGAAGTCCGCCGCGGGCAGCGTGCCGTCGCTGACCAGGCCGATGTTGACGGTGCCCGAGTCGAGCCGGTCGTAGCGCGCGCCGACGCGCCAGCGCGGCATGAACTGGTAGACCGCCTGCGCGTACCAGCCCGACTGATCCGAGTCGTAGCCGCCGCTGGCCGGGCCGGCCGAGGCGCCGTCCGCATCGTAGGTCAGCGTGCCGTCCTCGTCGCGCTGGAAGTACTCCGCCTGGAACTTGAAGTTGCGCTCGGTCGGGTTGCCGTCGGGCGCCCACTTCCAGACGAAGTCCGCGATCCACAGCTTGCTCTCGCCGGTGAACGCGTTGTTCACCGGCGTCGCGCTGGCGTCGGCATCCTCGTAGATCCGGTCCTGCGGCGAGGTGCGCAGGTAGGACAGGCCGACGCGCCACGTATTGCTTACACCGACGTCGCCGCCGACGCGCGCGAACCCGGTCCAGAGCGAGACGCCGTTCTTGTCGCTTTCCGCGCCCGGAAACTCCGAGCTGGTCGCCAGCTCGCCGCCCAGCTCGAGGAAGATCGGCGTCGGCGCGATCCACTTGAGCTGCACGCCGTCGTTGCCGAGCTGCTTGCCGAGGAAGGCGCGGTAGGGCAGCGGCGCGTCGATGAAGTCCCAGGCATGCTGGTGCTGCTCGTTGAGGTAGCCGATTCCCGAGAAGTAGCGCCCGCCCTTCAACGTGAAACCCTGCGGCAGCGCCAGCGTCTGGAAGTACGCCTCCTCCACCTCCACCTCGTTCTCGGGCGTGTAGGCGGCCGAGAAGAAGGCGCGGAAGTAGGGATCCACGTTGGCCCAGATGTTGAGCTCCGACTCCACCAGGCTGAACCCGCGCGGGCCGGGCCCCACCTCGCCGCCGCTCGGGATGAAGCCGGAAATGAAGTAGTTGTCCGGATCCTGCGACAGGTCGGCGTAGCGCCCTTGCAGGATCAGGTTGACCCCCGGGTTGAACGCGCTGTCGCCGCGCCGCTGCGTCTCGGCGCGCTGCTGCTCGGTCACCTTGACCGCTTCCTGCTCTGCCTTTGCCGCTTTCTGCTCGGCGGCGCCGGCTTTCGACTCGGCGGCCTGAAGTCGCTGCTCCAGGTCCCGGATGCGGCTTTCGTAGTCCTGCCGCATCTGGCGGATCTGGTCCCGGATTTCGTTGATCTCGGCGCTCGACTGCGCGAGCGCCGGCGGCGCGAGGGCGAACGCCGTCGCCACCGCGGCCGCGGTCGTTTTCAGCCTGTGCATGCTGCTCTCCCATGAAATTGAACGACGGGGGGCGGCGTCGCCGCCCCCGAATCAAGTCGTCGGGAGAGCCGCGGGAGGGCCGGTCGGGAAGTAGGGAACTCGGGTTTCGCGCGGCCGCCAGAGCGCGTCGACCGGCCCCGGCAGCGCCGGCCGATCCGCGGCCATGGGCGGCAGCCCCGCGATCGGCGCCGCCGCGCCGAGCGGCGCATGAGCGCCGAACAGCTCGCACGCGTCGCCCTCGTGCGGGGCGTGATCGTCACCGCCGTGCGCATGGCCGCCGTCGCGGTCGCCGCGGTGGTGATGACCGTGATGCGCGTGGTGATGAGCGGCCGCATCGCCGCCGCCGGACGCCCCGTGCCCGGCGCCCGCCGCGTGCAGGTGCTGCAACGCGTGGGCGTACGTGCCGACCGGCCCGCAGGCCAGCAGCACCGACAGCAGCAGGACGAGCGGCGCGCGCGGCTTCACGCTACTTCGAGCCGGCCCGGGCCTCGGTCAACCGGTACATGAGGCCCATGGGATCGTCCTTGATCAGCGCGAAGCGACCGGTCACGGTGACCGGCTCGAAGGTGTACTTGATCGGCGTCTTGCTCTTCACCTCGACGATCGAATCCGGTCCGCCCGGCAGGCAGAAGGCGCAGGTCGGGGGCAGCGCGGCGAGGATGAAGTGGGTCTGCTGCTCGCCGGCGGAGAGCGGCATCATGAACCCGCGCAGCGTCACCTCCTTCCGGTCCAGCGCGACGACGGCGTCGGAGAACTGCGGCACGAACTTGTCCTTGAGCTTCACCATCTCGACCTGCTTCAGCGTGCGCCAGGACACGACGCCGTCCAGCTCCGGCAGCGGCTTGACGTTGGCCGCCGGCGGCGGCAGCGGCGGCGCCATGATGTCGCCCCTGGGAACCTCGATCGGCGGCGAGAGCATCTGGGCGCCGGCGGCGCCCGCGAACAGCATCAGAGCCAGGCAAGCATGTCTCATGGTCAACCCTCCGCAAGAACCTTGGCGATGTCGGTGCGGTACGCCCGCCACGCCGGCAGCAGCGCCGCCAGCAGGCCGACGCCCAGCGCCAGCGCGATGAGCCACAACTCCGCCGGCACGACGGTCCAGCCGGTGATCTCCACCTGGCGCGCCGCGCGCAGCGACGCGCCGAGAATCTCCGTGGCGACGTGGCCCAGCACGAGCCCGAGCAGGCCCCCGGCCGCGGTGAGCAGCAGCCCTTCGGTGAGGAGCAGGCCGAACAGCCGGCCGCGGCTCGCCCCCAGGGTGCGCATGATCGCGAGGTCGTAGCGCCGCTCCTCCAGCGCGCCGTAGAGCGCGATGAACACCGACAGCGCCGCGGCGACGATCAGCACGACGGCGAACGCGCGCAGCGCGTCCGCGCCGACGCCGACGACCTGGAACAGCCGGGCGGTCTCGAACGCGGGCGAGGCCGCCTGCAGCGCGCCCTGGCTGTTCACGTAGCGCGGGAACAGCGCCGCCGCCAGCGGGCTCGAATACTGGATCAGCAACGCGGTGAGTTCCTTGCCGGCGTCCCAGTCCGGCGTGCCGTCGGGCTTGAGCGGCTGCGGCCCGGCGGGCGGGTGCACGTCCCAGACGCTTTCCACCATCGTCAGGATCAACCGGTCGAGCACGGTGCCGGTGGGCTTGAGGACGCCGACGACGTCGTACGGATGCTCGTGGTGGGCCTCGCCCGCCTCGGCGATCCCGTGCACGCCGGCGAAGGTGTCGCCGACCCCGAGCCCGGTGGCGCGCGCCACCTCCGCGCCCAGCACCGCCTCGAGCGGGTCGAGGTAGAGCTCGCCGGCGGCCACCTCGCCGCCGTAGTGGGCGATGTAGTCGTGCGTCGTGCCGACGATGCGATAGCCCCGGAAGCTGTCGCCGAGCGCGAGCGGCAGCGCCCTCTTCACCGCCGGGTGCGCCTCCAGCGCGCGCGCCTGCGCGAGCGGGATGTTGCCGGTCGGCACGTCGAGGTGGTAGATGCCCGAGAGCACCAGCTGCAGCGGGCTGCCCTTGGCGCCGACCACGAGGTCGATGCCTTCGGCGTCGCGCACCATGCGGTGCTCGAGCTGGTGCGTCGCCAGCATCACCACGGCGATCGAGGCGATGCCGAGCGCCAGCAGCAGCACGTTGAGCGCCGCGAACAGCCAGCGCGCCCGGAGGTACGCGAGGGACAGCCGCAGCAGGCTCATGGCGCGGCCTCCAGCCGGTAGGTGCGCGGAAAGCGGTCCTTGAGCCGGCGGTCGTGGGTCGCGATCACCAGCGTCGCGCCGCAGGCGGCCGCCTGCGACTCCAGCAGGTCCGCCACCTGCGCGCAGTGGCCGTCGTCCAGGTTCGCGGTCGGCTCGTCGGCCAGCAGCAGCTGCGGCCGGTTCACCAGCGCGCGCGCGATGGCGACGCGCTGCGCCTGGCCGTGCGACAGCTCCGGCGGCCGCTGCCGCGCCAGCGGCGCGACGCCGAGCGCCGCCAGCACCTCCATCGCGCGCGCGGCGTCGTCGGGCAGCCCGGCGAGATACTGCGCCAGCCGGACGTTGTCGAGCGCGGACAGGCTCGCGACCAGGTGCAGCTTCTGCGGCACCAGCCCGACGTGCCGGCCGCGAAACGCGTCGAGCTGCGTCCCGCGCAGCGCGCGCAGCACCTGCCCCGCCAGGCGCACCTCGCCGTCGCTCGGCGCCAGGATGCCGGCCAGCGCGTGCAGCAGCGTCGTCTTGCCGCTGCCGGAGTCGCCCAGCAGCAGCCAGTGCTCGCCGGGCGCCGCGCGCCATCGCGGCACGCGCAGCACGTCGCGATCAGCATACCGGTGGGCGAGATCCTCGATGTCGAACATGACTCCCCGCGAGCGAGGCCGGGGCCAACGAGGCGTTCGGTTGGCCGGCCGGCGATGACGAATTCCGGCCGCGGCTGGCCGGATCCTGCGCGCGGCGTGCGCGCGCCGAAGGCGTCAGGCGACGGGCGGAGCGCGCCCGCGGAACGCGAGCGCCAGGGGAAGCGCCGGAGCGCCGGGGAAAACGTCGGGCAGATCGGGCGCCGGCGCCAGCGCCGGCAAGGCCGTCGGGCCGCTCGAATGGACGGCGCCGAACGCGGCCAGCGCGACGCACTGCGCGCAGGGACCGTCGGGGACGGGCGCGCCGTCGGGCGCCGATTGCGCGGCGAAATGCTCGACCGCGTGGAGCGTCGTCGCCACCGGAGCCCAGGCGAAGCCGAGCGCCAGCAGCGCCACGGCGGCGATGCGGGCGACGGCGGAGCGGGCGCGACGGCTCACGGGGTCAGACGGCGACGACCTGGTCCGCGCGGCGGTCGGACTCGGTCTCCAGCACGCGCCGGCCCAGCGTGCGCGCGATGGCGTCGAGCGACGCGACCAGGTCCTTCAGCTCGAGCGGGGTCAGCGCCTGGTCGGCGTCGCACCACGCCTCGCACGGATTCGGGTGCGACTCCACCAGCAGCCCATCGGCGCCGGCGGCGACCGCCGCGCGCGCCAGCGCGGGCACCATCCACGCCTTGCCGCCGGCGTGGCTGGGGTCGACGATCACCGGCAGGTGGGTTTCCTTCTTCAGCACCGGGATCGCGGTGACGTCGAGCACGTTGCGGTAGGCGGTCTCGAAGGTGCGGATGCCGCGCTCGCAGAAGATGATGTCGTGGTTGCCGCCGGCGGCGATGTACTCGGCCGCCATCAGCCACTCGGCGATGGTCGCCGACATCCCCCGCTTCAGGATCACCGGCTTCTTCACGCGCCCGACTTCCTTCAGCAGGTCGAAGTTCTGCATGTTGCGGGTGCCGATCTGGATCACGTCGACGTCGTACTTGGCGAACGCGTCCAGCATGCGCACGTCCATGAGCTCGGTCACGATGGGGAGCCCGAACGCGTCGGCCGCCTCGCGCAGCATCTTGAGCCCGTCGAGGCCGAGCCCCTGGAACGTGTAGGGGCTGGTGCGCGGCTTGAACGCGCCACCGCGCATGAGCCGGCAGCCGGCCGCGGCGACGCCTTCGGCCGCGAGCCGCATCTGCTCGGGCGTCTCCACCGAGCACGGCCCGCCGATCACCTGCAGCGCCGGGCCGCCGAGCGCGACGCCCGCGACGCGGATCACGGTGTCCTGCGGGTGCCACTCGCGCGCGACGATCTTGTAGGGCTTGAGCACGTGGATCGCCTGCTCGACGCCGGGCAGCGTCTCGAACATCGCCTCGGTCAGCTTGCGCTCGTCGCCGACCGCGCCGATCACGGTGCGCTCGGTGCCGCGCGAGATGTTGACGTCCAGCCCCGCCTCGCGGACCTTGCGCACCACCGCGTCGACCTGGGAGTCCGCGGCGTCGCGTCCCATGATGATGATCATGGCCTCGCTCCTTGCCGGATCAGCCGCCGAGCCGCTCGAGCGACTCGGCGTAGGTGGGATGGCCGCCGCCCTCGACGTCGGCGCGGCGCAGGCGGTGGAACCGGCCCAGGGTGTCGTTGGCCTGCGCCAGCACACTCACCCGCGCCGCATACTGATCGATGGCGGGCCCGGGCAGCGCCCACAGGCCGACGTCGTCGCCGAACACGTCGAGGTACGCGCGCGCGCCGCAGCAGCCCAGCGACAGCGCGGCGCGGCCGCTGTTGACGGTCTGAGGCACCACCGCGCAGGCGGGGCGGCCGAGCGCCGGCGGCACCGCCGGCTCGACCTGCTGAATCGCCTCGGTCAGCACCAGCGCCTGGCGCGAGTCGGCGAAGACGAGCACCGCGTCCGGCGGCAGCGGCGTCTCCGCCAGCGGCGCGTAGACGACCCAGCCGACCTGGCGCTTCATGACCGGAATGCGCGCGACGTCCTCCTCGCGCACGTACTCCATGCCGGCCATCACCTTCAGCACCGAGGCCAGCTCGCCGGCGTAGGCGGCCGACGGCTGCGCCAGGTTGTGGGTGTAGACCCCCACCGCGCACAGATCGTGGTCGGCCGCGGCGGTGGCGAAGGCGCCCTTGGCCGCCTGCTGCCAGAACACGCAGCCGGCCGGCACGCGGCCGCGGTTGAGCGGCACGCCGTCGGGAACGCTGTCGGTGAGACAGACGGCGATCGGCGGCTGCCGCAGCTGCAGCGAGCCCTGGAGGGAAGTGGCGATGGCCTGGTAGTCCACGTCGTTGCTCCTTTCGGCCGGGGAGGCGCGCCGCGTCAGGCCGAGCCCGAGCAGCCGGCGCAGCGGCCCCGGATGGTCAATTCCACCTGCTCGGACCGGTAGCCCGGCGGAAGATTCAGCGCGAACGCGGTGCTCATGTCGTCCAGACAGAATACCGCGCCGCAGCGGCTGCACTTGAAATGGGCGTGGACGTCGTCGCCATGGCCGCCGTGCGACTTGTAGCGCCAGATGCGGTCGTCGCCGGCGATCTTGTGCGCGAGGCCGACGCTGGTCAGCCATTCCAGGACGCGGTAGACGGTGACGCGGTCCACGCGCCCCCCGTGCACCAGCGACTGCTCGACCTCGTGGTGGGACACCGGCCGCTCGCTGTCGGTCAGGACCGCCAGCACGCGCGCGCGCGCCGGCGTCGCGCGCTGGCCGGCGG
>CAZGTK010000055.1:0-10535 GCA_964528415.1 uncultured Burkholderiales bacterium
CGGTGTCGTCGGTGCGGTCGATGGCGAGCGTGTACTGGATCAGGTCGTTGGTGCCCACCGAGATGAAGTCGAGCCGCCGCACGAAAGCCTCCAGCATCAGCGCCGCCGCCGGCACCTCGATCATGCCGCCGATCTCCACCGCCGGGTCGAACTTCGCCTTGTCGGCCGTCAGCTCGGCGCGCGCCTGCTCGATAAGGTGGCGCGCCTGCGCCAGCTCGCCGATGCTGGAGAGCATCGGCAGCATGATCTTGACCTTGCCGTAGTGCGACGCGCGCAGGATCGCGCGCAGTTGGGTGCGGAACATCTGCGGCTCGGCCAGGCACAGCCGGATCGCGCGCAGTCCCAGCGCCGGGTTGACCGTGAAGCGCTGCCGGCCGTTCAGGTGCTTGTCGGCGCCGAGGTCGAGCGTGCGGATGGTGACCGGCGCGCCCTTCATCTGGCGCACCACGCGGCGGTAGGCCTCGAACTGCTCGTCCTCGGTCGGCAGGTCGTCGCGGCCGAGGAACAGGAACTCGCTGCGGAACAGGCCGATGCCGGTGGCGCCGCTTTCCTTGACCTGCTCGACGTCCTCCGGCAGCTCGATGTTGGCGTGCAGCTCGACGGTGACGCCGTCGAGCGTCGTCGCCGGCGCCGTCTTCAGGCGCTTGAGCTTCTGCTTCTCGAGCTCCCAGGCGTGGCGGCGCAGCTCGTACTCGGCCAAGATCGCCGCGTCCGGGTTGACGATCACCACGCCGGCGTTGCCGTCGACGATCAGCAGGTCCCCCTCGCGCACCAGGCCGCGGGCGTGGTGCAGCGCCACGATCGACGGAATGCCGAGGCTGCGGGCGACGATGGCGGTGTGGGAGGTCACCCCGCCCAGGTCGGTGATGAACGCCGCGAACTGGTGCTGCTTGTACAGCATCACGTCGGCGGGCGACAGGTCGCGCGCGACCAGGATGCTGGCCTGGGCGTGGGGCGTGCCGGCCGGCGCCGGCGTGCCGGGATGGCCGACCAGCGCCTTCATGATGTGCTCCACCACCTGCGCGACGTCGTTCTTGCGCTCGCGCAGGTACTCGTTCTCCATCTCGTCGAACTGCGCCATCAGCGCGTCCGACTGCATGCGCAGCGCCCACTCGGCGTTGCAGCGCTCGGCGCGGATGCGGCTGACCGTCTCCCGCTGCAGCATCTCGTCGTCCATGATCATGAGATGCACGTTCAGGAACGCGTCGAGCTCGGCCGGCGCGGTGGCGGGCAGCGCTTCGCGCTGGGCGGTCAGAACGGCGCGGGCGCGCTTGACCGCGGCGCGGTAGCGCGCGACCTCCTGCGGGACGTCCGCCTCGGGCAGCGTGTAGTGGGCGACCTCGAGACTGGCGTGGGTGGCGAGGTGGGCGTGGCCGATGGCGATGCCGTGCGACACGCCCGTGCCGTGCAGGGTGAAGGCGGGCGAAGTCGGCGGCATCTCGGCCGCCGCACCGGCGCGTCCCGCTGCGGCGCTTGCCGCTCCCTTCATCGTGCCTCCCGCGTGGTGGTGGACCGGGCTACTCGCCCTCGCCGAAATAATCGCCGATCAGGTGCACCAGCGCATCCATGGCCTCGGCCTCGTCGGGGCCGGCCGTTTCGATGGTGACGGCGGAGCCCTTGCCCGCGGCCAGCATCATCACCCCCATGATGCTCTTGGCGTTGACCCGGCGCCCGTCGCGGGTCAGCCAGACTTCGCTCTTGTAGTTGGATGCCAGCTGGCTCAGCTTGGCGGAAGCCCGGGCGTGGAGCCCGAGCTTGTTGATGATCTCAACGTCCCGTTGCAACATTCCGCTCGGCTTCGGGAGCCCCCAGATGCATGACGCCCTCGACGCCGCCGGAAATCGCCTTCTCCACCACCGCGGCCAGCGGCTGGTCGCGGTAGGTCAGCGCCCGCACCAGCATCGGCAGGCTCGCGCCGGCGACGACTTCCACCTTGCCCGGAATGCGCAGACGCGTCGCGATGTTGCACGGCGTCGCGCCGCAGATGTCCGACAGGACCAGCACGCCGTCGCCCTGGTCCAGCTGTTTCGTGAGCTTTACAGCGTGCGGCAGGATCGCTTCCGGATCGTCGTGCACGGTGACCCCCAGCTGCGAAAGCTGCAGCGGGCGGCTGCCCATCACGTGGCTCGCGCAGTGGATCAGGCTTTCCCCCAGGGTGCCGTGCGCCAGTATCAAAATGCCTACCATTTCAGTTTGTTACCCCCAAGACAACGATCACAATTCTACTGCAATCAGGGACGCTCCGCTCTGGCGACCCGCACCTCGGGCTTCGGCTCGCCGAAGCTGAGCCGTCCGGCAAGCTCGGGCGTCACGTGGATGCGTCCCTCGCCGTCGATCAGCATCGCAAGGTTTATGCCCATGCCGCGCGCCGCGGCCGGAAAGCCGTCGGCGCCGGCGATGAACACCGGCTTCGACGCGACGTCCGAAAGCGTGCCGGCCCGCGGGCCCGGGGACGCGATCACAGTGGCGGCCTGCACACCCTCCGCCGGCCGGCCGCTGCGCGGGTCGAGCAGGTGGCAGTAGCGGCGCCCGTCAACCTCGAAGAAGCGCTGGTAGTCGCCCGAGGTGCCGACGGCCTCGCCGTCGCGCAGCTCCAGGGTCGCGATCGGGCCGGGCGCGCGCGGGTGCTGGATGCCGACCCGCCAGGGCCGCTCGCCGCGGCGCCCCAGGGCGATGACGTTGCCGCCGATATTGATTAGAGCGTTGTCGGCGCCCGCGCGTTTCAGGCGCTCGGCGGCGATATCCAGCGCCCTGCCCTTGAGGTAGCCGCCGAAATCCAGCTTGACCGCCGGATTGTCGGTCGCCGCCTTGCCGTCAACGAGCGTGAGCTGCAGCACGCTGGGGCTCTTCGCCACCAGCGCCGCGAGCGTCCCGGGGTCGGGCAGGCGCGGCTCGAAACGGTCGCCGTGGAATCCCCAGAGCTTCACCAGCGCGCCGATGCCGGGGTCGAACAGGCCGCCCGAGCGCCGCGCGTAGTCCTGCGACTCGCGGATGTAGCCGGCCATCTCGTCGTCCACGGCCGCCGGTTCGCGGCCGAGCGCCTCGTTCAGCGCGCTCAGCGCGCTCGGCTCCCACGCGTGATACGTCCGATGCAGCCGCTGGAACTCGGCGAAGACCTCGGCCGCCAGTTCCCGCGCGCGCGCCTCGGGCTCGCCGGCGATGGTGACTTCCACCAGCGTGCCGAAGACGAACTGCGCCTCGCGTTAGACCTGGGGCGGGCGGGCGCCGCGGGCGTCCTGCGCGACGAGGGCAAGAGCGAGAAGACCGAACCGCGGGGGCGCGGAAGCGCGGAGTAGGTTCATGGCGAGAATCTGCCGCGTGCAGCGGTCTTCGATGCGGCGGAAATGCAGGAGGAGTTTCGGTAGGATTTTCCTCTGCGCCTCCGCGTCGCTGCGGTCAACGCCCTGCGCACTCCCGCTCCAGCGCGTCGATCATCATGCCGGCGACGTTGAAGCCGGTCTGCTGCGTGATCTCCACCATGCAGGTCGGGCTGGTGACGTTGACCTCGGTGAGGAAGTCGCCGATCACGTCGAGGCCGACGAGCAGCAGGCCGTGCGCCTTCAGCGTCGGACCGAGCGTCTGCGCGATCTCGCGGTCGCGCGCCGAGAGCGGCTGCGCGACGCCGCGGCCGCCGGCGGCGAGATTGCCGCGCGTCTCGCCCAGCTTCGGGATGCGCGCGAGGCAGTAGGGCACCGGCTCGCCGTCGATCACCAGCACGCGCTTGTCGCCCTTGACGATCTCCGGCAGGTAGCGCTGCGCCATGATGGTGCGCGTGCCGTAGTGCGTGAGCGTCTCGACGATGACGCCGATGTTGTGGTCCTGCCGGTGCAGCCGGAAGATGCCGCTGCCGCCCATGCCGTCGAGCGGCTTCAAAATCACGTCGCCGTGCTCGGCCAGGAAATCGCGGATCAGCTCGGGCTTGCGCGTGACGATGGTGGGCGGCGTGAACTGCGGGAAGCGCGCGATCGCCAGCTTCTCGTTGAAGTCGCGCAGGCTCTGCGGCCGGTTGACGACGCGGGCGCCCTGCGCCTCCGCCTGCTCCAGCAGGTAGGTGGAGTAGACGTACTCCATGTCGAACGGCGGGTCCTTGCGCATCATCACGGCGTCGAAGCGCTCGAGCGGCAGCTCCTCGCGTTCGCCCTCCCGGTACCAGGCGTGCCCGGCGTCGATGAGCTCGAGCGTGTGCGCCTGCGCGACGACGCGGCGGTTGCGCCAGGCAAGGTCGCCCTGCTCGCAGGCCCACAGCGCGTGGCCGCGCGCGGCCGCCTCGCGCATCATCGCGTACGAGGAATCCTTCCCGATCTTGAGGCTCTCGAGCGGGTCGAGAATGAAGAGCAGATCCAATTCGGGCGACGCCGGTCAGGCCGCGTTGGCGGCCAGCTCTTCCGCGACGGTCTCGGTCTCGAGCTCGATGGCGGCCGCCACCAGCGCGAGGCGCGCCACGACACTGTAGGCGTAGAACCGGTTGGGCGGGCAGTCGGGGCTGGCGGTCACGTCCGGCAGCGAGCACGACGTGTCGAACGCGAGCGGCACGAAGTGCATGCCCGGCGAGTTGAGGTTCTCGTCCTTGCCGCGCGAGGTGTGCACGCGGTAGAAGCCGCCGATCACGAAGTGGTCGATCATGTACACCACGGGCTCGGCGACCGCGGCATTGATGGTCTCGTAGGTGTGCACGCCCTCCTGCACCAGCACCTCGGTGACGGCCTGGCCCTCCTTGATCACCGCCATCTTGTTGCGCTGCTTGCGGTTCAGGTCGCGGATCTCGGAGGCGTCCTTGACCGTCATGATGCCCATGCCGTAGGTGCCGGCGTCGGCCTTGACCACGGCGTACGGCTCCTCCTGGATGCCGTGCTCGCGGTACTTCTCCCGCGTCTCGCGCAGGATCTCGTCGACGTAGCCCGCCAGGCAGTCCTCGCCGCGCTTCTCGTGGAAGTTGATTTCGCCGCAGCGCGCGAAGTAGGGCGCGATCAGCCACGGATCGATGTCGATCAGCTGAGCGAACTCCCGCGCGACCTCCTCGTAGGCGGCGAAATGGCGCGACTTGCGGCGCGTCACCCAGCCGGCGTTGAGTGGCGGGATCACGGCCTGCTCCAGGTTCTGCAGGATCTCCGGCACGCCGCTGGACAGATCGTTGTTGAGCAGGACCACGCAGGGATCGAAGCCGGCGATCTGCAGCCGGTTGCCCGAGCGGGTCAGCGGCTCCAGCACGACGCGCTGGCCGTCGGGCAGCTCGAGCGGCGTCGGCTCCTTGATCTCCGGGATCAGGGTGCCGACGCGCACGTTCAGGCCGGCGAGCCGCAGGATGCCCGAGAGCGCCGCCACGTTCTGCAGGTAGAACATGTTGCGCGTGTGGCTCTCGGGAATCAGCAGGACGCCGCGCGCGTCCGGGCAGATCTTCTCGACCGCGCTCATCGCCGCCTGCACCGCGAGCGGCAGGAACTCCGGATTGAGGTTGTTGAACCCGCCGGGAAACAGGTTGGTGTCCACCGGCGCCAGCTTGAAGCCGGCGTTGCGCAGGTCCACCGAGGCGTAGAACGGCGTCATGTGCTCCTGCCACTGGCTGCGCAGCCAGTGCTCGATGGCCGGCATCGAGTCGAGGATGTGGCGCTCCAGTTCCAGCAGCGGGCCGGTCTGGGCGGTCGTCAGATTGGGGACGGTCATGGCGCCTCGCGTAAAGGGCGAATTTTAGCGGATGGCCGGGATGCCGTCAGACGGCGCGGCCGGCCCGCCGATTCACGCGCGTGCAAACGCGCGCCGTCCGGTTGACAGTCGATAGCCCTGTGAATAATGATATGAACGTAAGTTGAACATTAAGAATCATCCGGTTTCCGCGATTCATTCTTCAATCTCTTGATTTCCCGAGGTTTAGCGGTCCGTCCCATGGCTTTTCGGCTCCTCCGCTTCGCCCTCGCGTCGGATCATCCCGAGCCGCGGATGTTCCGGCAGCCGGCCGAGCTCCGGCCCGACTACGACGCCGTGATCATCGGCGGCGGCGGGCACGGCCTCGCCGCCGCCTACTACCTGGCGCGCGATCACGGCATGACGCGGGTCGCGGTGCTGGAGAAGGGCTACATCGGCGGCGGCAACACCGGGCGCAACACCACCATCATCCGCTCCAACTACCTCACGCCCGAGGGCGTCGCGTTCTACGACGCCAGCGTGCGGCTGTGGCAGGACCTTTCCGACGAGTTCGACCTCAACCTGTTCTATTCCAACCGCGGCCACTTCACGCTGGCGCACACGGACTCGGCGTTGCGCACGATGCGCTGGCGCGCCGAGGTGAACAAGCTCCTCGGCGTCGCGAGCGAGGTGGTGGGGCCGCAGGAGATTCAGGACGCCTGCCCGGAGCTGGACCTGACCTGCGGCGGCCATGCGCCCATCCTCGGCGCGCTCTATCACGCGCCCGGCGCCGTCGCCCGACATGATGCCGTCGCCTGGGGCTACGGCCGCGGCGCCGACCGGCTCGGCGTCGAGATCCACCAGGGGACGGAGGTCCTTGGCATCGACGTCAGGGACGGCCGCGTCGAGGGCGTGCAGACCAGCCGCGGCGCCATCCGGACCCAGCGCGTGCTCTGCGCCGTGGCGGGGCACACGCCGCGCATCACCCACATGGTGGGCCTGCGCTCGCCGATCGTGATCTACCCGCTGCAGGCGTGCGTGACCGAGCCGCTCAAGCCCTGGCTCGACACCATCCTCGTTTCCGGCAGCCTGCACGTGTACGTGAGCCAGTCCTCGCGCGGCGAGCTGGTGATGGGCGCCGCGCTCGACCCCTACGAGGTGCATTCGACGCGCTCGACGCTGGACTTCGTCGAGGGGCTGGCCGCGCACATGCTCGACATGTTCCCGTTTCTGGGGGGCGTGAAGGTGAACCGCCAGTGGGCCGGCATGGCCGACATGACGCCCGACTTCGCGCCGATCATGGGCGTGACGCCGGTCGAGGGCTTCTACCTGGACGCCGGCTGGGGCACCTGGGGCTTCAAGGCCACGCCGATCGCCGGCAAAACCATGGCCGAGTGCGTCGCCACCGGCCGTCAGCCGCAGCTGATCGAAGGCTTCCGCCTGTCGCGCTTCTCCGAGTACGAGCTGACCGGCGAAAAGGGAGCCGCCTCCGTCGGTCACTGAATCATGCATCGGATTGCCAACCGCAGAGGCGCAGAGGCGCAGAGAGCAAGCCGAACCGATGGCGCGCCGGCCAGACCCGCCGCCGTCAGTGCGAAGGGTCGGGGCACGAGCGGCAGGGCCGGCGCGTTCTCACTGCGGTTTTTTCCGCGCCTCTGCGTCTCTGGGGTGAAGCCGGGATTCGGACACGCCTCGCCGGCAGGATCGGCGGCATGAAACTGCTCACCTGCCCGGTCAACGGCCCGCGCCCGCTCGACGAGTTCGTCTTCGGCGGGGAGGTGCGCGCGATGCCCGACCCGGCGGCGGTCGACGACGCGGCCTGGGCCGACTACGTCTTCAACCGCGCCGGCGCGCCGGGGGTGAAGCGCGAGTGGTGGTACCACGCGCCGAGCGGGACGTGGTTCGTCGCCGAGCGCGACACGCTCACCGATGTCGTCGAGCGGACCTACCTGTGGTCGCGGGAGGACGGCTGATGACGACCTCGCGCCTGCCGCCGCGCCCCGGCGAGTGGATCGACCGCTCGCGCCCGCTCGGCTTCCGCTTCGAGGGCCGCGACTACGCCGGCTTCGCGGGCGACACGGTCACCAGCGCGCTGCTGGCGAACGGCGTCGGCCTGCTCGGGCGCAGCTTCAAGTACCACCGCCCGCGCGGCGTCCTGTCGCTGGCGAACCACGACGTCAACGCGCTGGTCGACGACGGCACGACGACCAACCTGCGCGCCGACGTGGTTGAGCTTCGCGATCGCATGCACCTGACGGCGGTGAACACGTGGGGCGGCCTCGCTGGCGACCGGCTGCGCTTCATCGACCGCCTCTCGCCGCTGCTGCCGGTGGGGTTCTACTACAAGGCGTTCCATGGCCCGCTGTTCCCGTGGTGGGAACGGCTGATCCGCGCCGGCGCGGGGCTGGGCGCCGTCAACCGCCGCGCGCCGCGCGCGAAGCAGGTGGCACGCCACGACCATTGCGACGTGCTGGTGGCGGGCGGCGGGCCCAGCGGGCTGGCGGCGGCGTGCGCGGCCGCCGAGGCCGGCGCCCACGTCGTGCTGGTGGACGAGAACGCACAGGTCGGCGGCAGCCTGACGTATCAGCGCGCGGCCGAGCCCGGAGCGCGGGAACTGCTCGAAGCGCTGCTGGCGCGCGCCGCCGCGCTGCGCGGCCTCGAGATCCGCGCGGGCTGCGTCGCCGCGGGCCGCTACGACGATCACCTCGTCCCGCTGGTCGCGGCGGACGGCCTCACCAAGATGCGCTGCCGCGCGCTGGTGGTGGCGGGCGGCGTGCAGGAGCAGCCCGCGGTGTTCCGCAACAACGACCTGCCGGGCGTGATGCTGGGCTCGGCCGCGCAGCGCCTGATCCACCGCTACGCCGTGAAGCCCGGCGAGCGGGCCGTCGTGCTGGCGGGCAACGACGACGCCTACGCGGTCGCGCTGGACCTGCACGCGGCCGGCGTTGCGGTCGCCGCCGTGGTCGACTTCGACGTGAAGGGTTCGAGCGCGCGCGACGCGGTCGCCGCCGCGGGCATCGAAGTCATCGCCGGCGCGTGCGTCCTCGAGGCGAACGGCGACGGGCGGGTCGAGTCGGTGACGGTCTGCCCCTGGGAAGGCGACCACGCGCGCACCGCGCAGCCGCGCGTCATCGCCTGCGACCTCGTCGCGATGAGCGTCGGCTGGGCTCCCGCCGGCGCGCTGCTGTACCAGTCGGGCGCGCGCTTCGCCTACGACGAGGCGCTCGAGCAGCTCGTGCCCGGGAGCGTGCCGGCCGGAACGTTCGCCGCGGGCCGCGTGAACGGCGTCTACGCGCCGGCCGAGCGGGTCGCGGACGGCGAGCGCGCCGGGCGGGCGGCCGCCGCCTTCGCCGGCCAAGCGGCGGCGACGTCGGCCGGCGCGGTGCCGCGCGATACGCGGCCGCAGAGCCACCCGTACCCGGTCGTCGCGCATCCCCGCGGCAAGAACTTCGTCGACTTCGACGAGGACCTGCAGCTCAAGGATTTCGCCCATGCGGCGCAGGAAGGCTTCGACTCGATCGAGCTCATCAAGCGCTTCTCCACCGTCGGCATGGGCCCGAGCCAGGGCAAGCACTCGAACATGAACGCGATCCGCATCCTGGCGCGCCTCACGGGCAGGCCGGTCGGCGAGGTGGGCACCACCACGTCAAGGCCGTTCTACCACCCGGTTCCGCTCGCGGCGCTGGCCGGGCGCGGCTTCCACCCCGAGCGGCGCACGCCGCTGCACGCGATCCATGACGAGCTCGGCGCGGTGTTCATGCCCGCCGGCGACTGGCGGAGGCCCGAGTTCTACGCCTGCCGCGGCTGGTCGCGCGACGCGTGCATTCGCGCCGAGGTAAAGGCCGTGCGCACCGGCGTCGGGCTCATCGACGTCTCAACGCTGGGCAAGATCGAGGTCAGCGGCCCCGACGCGGCGCTATTCCTCGAGCGGCTCTACACCGGCGTCTTCGCGTCCCTGAAAGTCGGCATGACCCGCTACGCCGTGATGCTGGACGAGTCCGGCGTGGTGGTCGACGACGGCGTCGCCGCGCGCCTCGGCGAGGATCGCTTCTACGTCACCGCGACGACCAGCGGCGCCGCGGCGGTGTACCGCGAGATGCAGCGCTGGGCGCAGGTCTGGGGCATGCAAGTGGGGCTCGTGAACCTGACCGGCGCCGTGGCGGCCGTGAACCTGGCGGGTCCGCGCGCGCGCGAGGTGCTGGCCGCGCTCACGCCGCTGGAGATCACCGAGTCCGCGTTTCCGTTCCTCGCCGCGCGCGAGGCCGAAGTCGCCGGCGTGCCGGCGCGCCTGCTGCGCGCGGGCTTCGTCGGCGAGCTCGCCTACGAGATCCACGTGCCGGCCGACGCCGGCGCGCACCTGTGGGACGCGATCGTGCGGCAGGGCGAGCCGCTCGGCATCCGGCCTTTCGGCGTCGAAGCGCAGCGCCTGCTGCGACTGGAGAAGGGCCACCTCATCATCGGCCAGGACACCGACGGCCTGACCCACCCGCTGCAGGCCGGCCTCGGCTGGGCGGTGAAGATGGACAAGCCGTTCTTCATCGGGCAGCGCAGCCTGCGGGCAATGGCCCGGCAGAAGCGGCCGCGACTGGTGGGCTTCACCCTCGATCCCAGCCACGCCGGCGAGGTGCCGAAGGAGAATCACCTGGTGATCCGCGACGGCCAGATCGCCGGCCGCGTCACCAGCGTTGCCGTCAGCGAGACCCTCGGCCGCGTCGTCGGCCTGGCGTTCGTCGCGCCCGAGCAGGCCGAGCCCGGCACGCGCTTCTGCATCCGCGCGGCGCAGAGCATGGTCTGGGCGCGGGTCGCGCCGACGCCGTTCTACGACCCCGAGAACGCGCGCCAGAAAGGCAGGCCGGAGCTGAAGGAGGTGCGCCGTGTGGCCTAGGCAAAGCCCGCTGGCGGCGCACTACGCGCAG
>CAZGTK010000056.1:0-10443 GCA_964528415.1 uncultured Burkholderiales bacterium
ACAACGACGTGCTGGTGGCGGTGCCGCTGTTCTTGTTCATGGGCTACATCGTCGAACGGGCCAACATCCTGGACCGGCTGTTCTTGAGCCTGCAGCTCGCGTTCCGCGGCGTGCCGGCCGCGATGGCAGTCGCGGCGCTCGCCACGTGCGCGATGTTCGCCACGGCCACGGGTATCGTCGGCGCGGTGGTCACGCTGATGGGCCTGCTGGCGTTCCCGGCGATGCTGAAGGCGGGCTACGATCAGAAGCTCTCGGCCGGCGTGATCTGCGCCGGCGGCACGCTGGGCATCCTGATTCCGCCGTCGATCATGCTCATCGTCTACGGCGCGACCTCCGCGGTGTCGGTGGTGAAGCTCTATGCGGCCGCGCTGTTCCCGGGCTTCCTGCTCGCCGGCCTGTACATGCTTTACGTGATGGGCGTCGGCATTCTTCGGCCGAAGCTCGCGCCGAAGCTGCCCAAGGAGCAGTCCAACGTGCCGTGGAGCCAGGTGCTGCTTCTCCTGCTCAAGGCCTTCATCCCGCTGGCGGTGCTGATCCTGGCGGTGCTGGGATCGATCCTGTTCGGCCTCGCCACCCCGACCGAGGCCGCGTCGGTCGGCGCCTTCGGCGGCATCGCCCTTGCCGCCGCGTACCGCGCCCTGACGTGGGATCGGCTCAAGGAGGCGGTGTTCCTGACGGCACGCACGTCGGCGATGGTGTGCTGGCTGTTCGTCGGCTCGTGGACGTTCTCGTCGGTGTTCTCCTACCTCGGGGGTGAAGGCATCATCAAGGAGTGGGTGCTGAGCCTGGATCTGACGCCGATCACGTTCCTGATCCTGGCCCAGGTCATCATCTTCCTGCTGGGCTGGCCGCTCGAGTGGAGCGAGATCATCATCATCTTCGTGCCGATCTTCCTGCCGCTGCTGCCGCACTTCAACATCGACCCGATGTTCTTCGGCATCCTGGTGGCGCTCAACCTGCAGACCTCGTTCCTGACGCCGCCGATGGCGATGTCGGCCTACTATCTCAAGGGCATCGCGCCGCCGCACGTTCAGTTGTGGACCATCTTCAAGGGCTGCTTCCCGTTCCTGAGCATGGTGTTCGTGGCGATGGCCCTGGTCTACGTTTTCCCGGGACTGGTGGCGTGGCTGCCCAATCAGCTCTATGGCAACTGAGCACGAACCGGTGAGGCCCGTGGACGCGCCGGCGACGCGCGCCGCGCTGGGCGCGGTGGCGCTGCGCGACGCCATCGCGACGGGCCTCGTCACGTCCGAACAGGCGGTGACGGATTGCCTGGCGCGCGTGCGCGAGGTAGATGCCTCGGTGGAGGCCTGGGCCTTTCTGAATCCCGAGTACGCGCTGGAGCAGGCGCGCGCGCTCGACGACTACCGGCAGCAGGGCAGGCCGCTGGGGCCGCTGCACGGGGTGCCGGTGGCGATCAAGGACATCATCGACGTGCGCGGCATGCCGACTGGCGACGGCACGGTGCTGCACGAAGGCCGCATCCCGCGCCAGGACGCGGCACTGATCCGGCGGCTGCGCGCCGACGGCGCGATCGTCCTTGGCAAGACCGTGACGACCGAGCTGGCGACCTACGCGGCCGGCAAGACGCGCAATCCGCACAATCCGGCGCACACGCCCGGCGGGTCCTCGAGCGGCTCGGCCGCCGCCGTGGCCGCCTACATGGCGCCGCTCGCGGTCGGCACGCAGACCAACGGCTCGGTGATCCGCCCGTCCGCCTACTGCGGTGTCTACGGCTTCAAGCCGACCTACGGCCTGATTCCGCGTACCGGCGTCCTGCGCCAGTCGCGGCCGTTGGACCAGGTGGGCGTCATGGCGCGGTCGATCGAAGATGTCGCGCTGATCGCGGAGAGCCTCGTCGGATACGACGAGGACGATCCCGCGACGCAGCTCCTGGCGCGGCCCCCGCTGCTGCAGACCTCCCGGCAGGAGGCGCCCCTGACGCCGCGCCTCGCGTTCGTGAAGGCGCCGGCGTGGGACCGTGCCGCGCCGGATACGCGCGATGCGTTTGCGGAACTCGTGGAGCATCTCGGCGCGGCGGTCACCGAGGTGGAGCTACCGGCGACGTTCCTGCAGGCGGCGGACTGGCTCAAGACCATCATGGAGGCGGACCTGGCGCGCAGCTTCGCCCAGGAGTACGACGAGGGCCGCGACAAGCTGTCGGCGTCGCTGCGCGGGCAGATCGAGCGCGGCCGCGAGGTGCGCGCCGTCGATTATCTCAATTGCGTGGATCGCGTTCCGTTGCTGAACCGGGTGCTCGACGAGGTTTTCGGCGAGTATCACGCCATCCTGACGCCCGCGACGCTGGGCACCGCCCCCAGGTTCGAGGAGGGTACCGGCGATCCGATCTATTGCACGCTGTGGACGCTGTGCGGAACGCCGGCGCTCACGCTGCCGCTGCTGCAGGGCGATAACGGGCTGCCGCTGGGCGTGCAGCTGGTGGGGCAGCGCATGGACGACGCGCGCCTGCTGCGCACGGCGCGCTGGTTGGAGAACTCGGTCAAGGCGGCGTAACGGCCGACGCTCGAGAGGGAGATTCGCGAATGGTTCTGGTGAAGGCGATTACGGGTGCGCTGGCGCTGATCCTGATGGTGATCTTTCTCGGGGTCGTCGTCGTCAAGGTCAAGGAAGTGGCGTTGGTGGTCGTGCTCCTGATCGGCATGGGGTTCATGATCTGGGAGTACATCGAGGCGCTGCGCCACCGCGAGGAGTAGCGCCCCCGCACCGGGCGGCGCGGGTCCCGTGCCGCCTCCGAACCCCGCGCGCTAGCACGCGCGCCGTGCACGCCGCGCCCCGTTGGCCGTGCGGGCGGCCAGACCCGCGCAGCGACGGCCCGATCACTCGATTCGCCTAACGCCTGCGCGTTACGTCCCGCAGCTCGGCTAGAAGCCTGACGTTGGCGCAGAAGCCCGGCGCACGGGCCTCCCGGTCCGTCGCCAGCCAGTCGCGGCATTCCGCCGGATGCGCGCAGCGCCCGCAACGCTCGGTCGCTTCGGCGATCGCCGGCCCGGCGCCGGCGACGGGCGTTCTCGCCAGGTCGATACCCAGATGCTCGCGCATGCGGGCAAACAACGAAGGCGGCCGCGCCGCCGTCGCCCGTGCCGCCTGCCGCAGCAGGAACCAACCGGCGGCGGTCGCCAGGGCCGCCAGCGTTGCCAGGACCAGGAAAGCATTGACGGTCATGTCCGCCTCCTTCAAGGGATTGATATACGTCTGATATGTTACGCCTCGGCGCGGTGCTGTCCTTGATCTCGATCAAACGCCGGCCCGGAAACGGCTTGCGGCGCGGCGGGCGCGGGAGTGTGCGAAAGGCGCGGGCGGGCCTCGGGCCGCGCCGGCGCCGCTTCCGTCAGGCGTCGAGGCGCGCGCCGTCGCGACCGACCCGGGCGCGCACGTCCGCGCCGGCGAGTTGGCGCGGCTCGCGCCGTTCCTCGATGCACATGGCGGCGGCGTGGCCGATGGCGTGGCCGTAGCTGAAGCATTGCGCCGTCACGCGGGCCGACGCCACCGCTTCGTGCTGCGCCGACAGGCAGCGGCCGGCCAGCAGCAGGCCGTCGCCGGTCTGCGGCACGAAGCAGCCGTAGGGCACCTCGTAGAAGTCGTCCAGGATCCACTCGACGCGCGGGCGCTGGCCGGCGTGCAGCTCGATCGGCCACGGCGAGCGGGCGATGCCGTCGGCGAACTTGCGCGCGGCGACGACATCGTCGTTGGCGAGCAGCGCCGTGCCCTGCGCCTGCCGCGTCTGCCGCACGCCGACCTGCACGCCGGTGTCGTTGACGAAGCTCGCCGCGCAGCCCGCGAGGTGGTCGCGGAAGAAGCGCGCGTACTCGCGCACCTGGCGGCGCCCCTCGACCTCGGCGTCGGTGAAATCGGCGGCGTAAAGGGTGTTCAGCTCGCGGCCGTCGGGGCCGATGACGCGGGTACAGTTGCACAGCAGTTCCCCGGGCCGCGGCGTGGTGAACAGCCAGATCTTCGCGCGCGGCAGGGTGTAGCCCTGGCCATGGTGCCGTCGCAGCAACTCGGAGACCTGCTCGGGCATGATGGTGTCGGCGCCGTAGGCTTGCAGGAAGCGCACGGTGTCGACGCCGCCCAGGCGGAAGATCATGGTCGGGTTCTGCACCCGGCCGCCGTCGCCGACGAAGGACGGCCAGCCCGCCATCGCCACGAGGTCGGCGTCGCCGCTGGCGTCGATGGTCAGCCGCGCGCGGATCTCGAGCTTGCCCTGCTTGTTGTAGGCCACCAGGCCCTGCGCCCGGTCGCCCTCGAGCAGAACGCCGGTGACCGTGCTGTGCAGGAAAACGTGGACGCCCGCCTCGCGCAACAGGTGATCGGCGGCCTCGCGCCATACCAGCGGATCGTGGACGTGGGTCCAGGTCTTGCCGTAGCGCACCGCCGGCGTGATGCCTCCGCGGGACGCGAGCAGGCGGAGGAACTCGTCGGCAAAGCCGAACACGACCTGCTCGGGGCCGGCTTCGCCGTTGCGCGCCAGGTACAGGCCGCAGACCGTTCCCGACATGCCGGCGACCGCGCCGCCGCCGCAGAAGCCATAGCGCTCGACCAGCGCGACCCTGAGGCCCTGGCGGGCCGCGGTGACGGCCGCCGCGACGCCGGCCGCGCCGCCGCCGGCGACGACGACGTCGGCATCGATGCGCAGGCCGTTGCGCCGGTCGGTTGCCTTCATGGCCGTACCTCCGCCGGGTCGGTTCGCGAAGCCGCGCTCACATCGCCGCGCGCTTCTTCGCCTCCTCCTGCTGCAGGGCGAAGATCGAGGTGTAGCCACCCGACCAGTCCGGCGGCATCGGGCACGGGCGCGGGTCGTGGTGGGCGAAGTGCGCGGGCTGGCCGCGGATGATCGCCTGGTCGTACTTCGAGCGGATCGGATTCACCGTGTACGGAAACGCGTCGGCCGACGAGTAGGCGAACAGCAGCAGCGGCCGGCCGAGGTCGGACGTGTTCTTTGCCGAGTAGTGCAGCGTGCGGCAGTTGTGGATCGTGATGGACCCGGCTGGCCCGGGCAGGAACACCGCCTTCGTGAGGTCGAGCTTTGCCGCGTCGGCGCCCGTCAGGCAGCCGATCCACTCGCCCTGCTCGTTGTACTGCGAGTAGAGCGGCTCGATCGCGTGGCTGCCGGGCAGCACGCCGAGCGGGCCCTGGTCCATGCCGCAGTCGTAGAGGTAGGTGCCGACGGTGAGCGGCGAGTAGTTGGTGTGGGGCCAGAAGCCGATGTCGTAATGCCATTTCACTTCCTCGCCGCCCTTGGCCCACTTGAAGTTGAGCTTGGAGTGGTGGAACTTGACGTCGGGGCCCACCAGGTCGGCGACGACGTCGCCCAGCAGCGAGCGCGAGCAGTACTCCCAGAACGCGGGGTGCTGTTCGACCGGGTTCGAGACCCGGCGCAGGCGCGGGGCGTCGGCGCGGTGGTCAGGCTCCAGGTCGAAGATGGCGTCTGACTTGGTGTATGCCCGGCTGCGCTCCACCATCTCCTCGGTGGCGGCGCGCAGCTTGGCGAGCCACTCCTGCGGAATGATGCGCTCGAGCAGCAGGTAGCCGTTGGCGAAGTAGAACTCGCGCTGCGCCTGGGTCAGGACCTTCGGCTCGACGGCGAGGACTTGTTCGGGTGTCATGGGATGGCCTCCTTGGCGATGCGGCTTACCGGAAGCCGAGCAGCTGGTCCGGCAGCCAGAGAACGGTCTGGGGAAACGTCATCACGACCGCCAGCGTGGCGATCTGCAGCAGGATGAAGGGCACGACGCCCTTGTACATGTCGATCAGCGTGATCGACGGCGGCGAGATGCCGCGCAGGTAGAAGATCGCCGGCGCCAGCGGCGGCGTCAGGTAGCTGGTCTGGATGATGATCAGGAACAGGATGCAGAACCAGACCGGGTTGAAGCCGGCGCCGTTCACCAGCGGCATGAAGATCGGGATGAAGATGAGCAGGATCGAAATCCAGTCCAGCACGAAACCCGCCAGGAAGCAGATCCCGAGCAGCAGGAACAGCAGTCCTTACGGTCCCAGGTCCATGTGCGAGACGAGCTGGTTGGTGAGGTTGATGCCGCCGCCGGCGAAGAACACGCCGGTGAAGATGGTGCCGCCCAGCAGGATCGCCATGATCATCGAGGTGATGCGCAGCGTCTTCAGGGCGGAGTCCTTCAGCGTCGCCAGGCTGAACTTGCGGTAGAAGATCGTCAGCAGGATGGCGCCGAAGGCGCCCAGCGCGGCGGCCTCGGTGGGCGCGGCCCAGCCCAGCATGATGGAGCCCAGCACCGCGAAGATCATGAACAGCGGCGGCACCAGCGCGTGCGCCGTGGTCAGGAGCCGCTGTGCGAGGGGCGGGTCGTCGGGGCTGGGCGGAATGCGCGGCCCGGCCTCGGGGCGAAGAATGCAAAGCACCAGGATGTAGAGCAGGTACAGGCCGGCCATGATCATCCCCGGGAAGATCATGCCCACCATGAGATCGCCCACCGACACGTTGGCCACGGGTCCCAGCACCACGACCACGACCGACGGCGGGATGATGGTGCCGAGCGAGCCGCCGGCGCAGATCGTCCCGCAGATGAGCGGCTTGTTGTAGCCGTACTTCATCATCGCCGGGATCGCGAGCAGCCCGACGACGGTTTCCGTGGCGCCGATCACGCCGGTGGACGCGGCGAAGATCACGCACATGATGACGGTGCCCAGCGCGAGCCCGCCGGGGAGCCGCCGCGTCCACAGGTGCACCGCCTCGAACAGCTGCTCGGCGATGCCGGAGCGTTCCAGCATGGTGCCCATGAAGACGAACAGCGGCACGGCGGCCAGCACGAAATTGGACGCGATGTCCTCGACCTTCTCCATGAACTGGAAGATGACCGCGCCCTTGAAGATGGCGAAGCCGAACACGAGCGCCGTGCCCATCAGCGCGAACGCGACGTGCACGCCCAGGAAGATCAGGACGAACATCGCCAGCAGCATGAACAGCGGCAGGTACTCGCTCATCGCTGCGCTCCGGCGTCGTCACCGGCGGTGAACGTCTGGTAGCAGCGGATCAGCTGGGCGATCGCCTGCAGGCTGAGCAGCACGAAGGCGGTGAAGAAGACCGCGCGGTACGGCCAGATCAGCGGGTTGAACGCCGACATGCCCGAGCGCTCCTGCGACTCGTAGGCCTTGAGCACGCGCTCCCACAGGCTGACCGACAGCCAAAGCGTCAGGGGCAGCAGCAGGCAGACGTAGGTGAACGTGTCCACCAGCGCCCGCAGCCTGGGCGAGAGCCGGGCGTACAGCAGGTCCACCCTGACGTGCTCGTTCTCGCGCAGGGTGTAGGCCATGCCGACCAGGAAGTGGGTGCCCATCACCATGTAGCCCACCTCGAACGCCCACAGCGTGGGCTCGTTGAGCACGTAGCGCGAGAACACCTCGTAACAGCTGGCGGCGATCAACGGGATCACCAGCCAGGCGACCAAGGCGCCGGAGGTGCCGGTCACGCGGTCGAGAATTCGCAGAACCTGGGTGAGCATGGCGGTCAGCGTTCGGGTCCGATGGCGCCGCCGAGGGACGGCAGGCCCCTCACGGGCGCATGAAAAAGCCGACGGGAGGCCATCGTCGCCGTCCCGTCGGCCGTCGCGACGCCGACGTCAGGTCCGCCGGACCTTGACGTTGCGATAGCGCGGAGCGTCCTTCCAGAGCTCCTCGAACTCGCGCTGGCTCTTGTGCACCTTGGCGAACCACGGGTTCGTGTCGGAGGTCTTGTCCCCCCAGTTGAGGCCGATCTCGCGGCCGCGGAACTGGACCTCGGGATCGAGCTCGATGATCTCGTTGCCCGCCTTCTTGTAGACGTCCAGCGACTTGGCATCCTCCTGGCCGATGCGCGTGAAGCAGTCGTAGGTCACCAGCCTCGCCGTCATCTCGATCAGGCGGCGGTCGTTGGCCGACAGCTTGTCCCAGACCCCCTTGTTGATGCAGAGCTCGAACGGCGCGGTCGGCTGGTGCACGCCGGGAATGATGAGGTACTTGGCGACCTTGTAGAAGCCGGGGGTGATGTTCTCCCACAGCGTGCCCCATTCGGTCGCGTCGATCACGCCGCGCTCGAGCGCCGGGTAGATCTCGCCGCCGGGCGTCGTCACCGGCGCCGCGCCGAGTTCCTTCGACATCTCGATCCAGGCCCCGGCGGTGCGCATCTTGAGGCCCTTGAGGTCGTCCAGCGTGCGCACCGGCTTGCGCGAGTGCAGGAACACCTCCGCGGTGCGGATGAACAGCGGCATCGAGATGATGCCGAACTTCTCCTCCCGGAACTGCCGCTGCATCTCGACGCCGCCCGCCTGGTACAGCCAGTGCAGCATGTACTCCGAGTTGAAGCTGCCGGCGTAGCCGCCGAACGCCACCGTGGTGGGGTCGGCGCCCCAGTCGTAGCCCATCCAGGTATGGCCCATCTCGGCGATGCCGTTCTTGACCGTCTCGGAGACCTTCAGCGCGTTGCCGAGAGCGCCGCCCGGGAAAACCTGCACCTTCATGCGGCCGCCGGAGAGAAACTCGAGATTCTCGGCGAACGCCTTGGCGCCGATGTCCATGAGCGGGCCGCCGGACCAGGCGGTGGCCATCTTGAAGCTGTAGCTCGGGCCGCCCTGCTGCGCTGCCGCGTCGCGCGCGCTGGCCACGGCGGCCAGCAGGCCGGTGGCGCCCAGCGCCTTGAGTGCTTTTCTGCGTCCCTGCTTCATGTTGCCTCCTCCTCTGGGTTGGGTTCGACGTGTTGTTGCTCGTTTCCGACGCGTGCGCCTCAGGCGGGCTGCCGCGAGACGCTGTCGATGACCGCGGCCGCCGCCTGCTCGTCGTTCATGTACTTCTGCATTTTGGCGCGGACCTCGGGCTTCTGGTGCTTCATGCTGTAGCCGTTGAAGATGTGGCCCAGCAGGCCGCGGTCCAGGTCGCTGGTGCCCATCAGCCAGTCGGCGATCGGGAAGGTCAGGTTCATGTTGAGATCCATCATCACGCCGACGTTGTGGTGCACGGTGTGGTGGCGGCGGATGGTGTTGA
This sequence comes from uncultured Burkholderiales bacterium, assembly GCA_964528415.1. Lineage (GTDB taxonomy): Bacteria > Pseudomonadota > Gammaproteobacteria > Burkholderiales > UBA6910 > DATIUV01. The sequence goes on from CAZGTK010000056.1 coordinate 9,004, forward strand.
CGAACGGCACGTTGCGCACGAACCAGTTGTCGTGGACGTGGCAGCAGTAGTGGAAGGTCTCGTAGATCAGGTACTGGCCGACGATGGTGATCATCAGGATGTAGCCGGCATTGGGGTTCACCAGCCAGCCGAGCAGGAACGCGAACGGCGTGCCGAGCGCCATGAACGTGAACAGCGCGCGCCAGGGGAAAAAGATGATGCGCCACTCGCGCGTGGAATCCACCGTCATCTCGTTGTCCGAGAAGTAGACGTGGTGCTGGCGCGTGTGCCGGTCGTAGATCGCGCGCAGCGCGAATTTGTCCTTCAGCCGGTGCATGACGTTCTTGTGGATCCACCACTCGAACAGGTTCGAGAACAGGAACACCGGCACCACCAGCAGCCACTCCCAGGTGGCGCTCTCGAGCCGCGTCAGGCACCACCAGATGGCGACGGCGCCTACCACGTAGATGACGCCGATATGGAACGGGCCGTTGTAGAGCGGGCTGACTTCCGACATGTACTGCTGGCGGAACTTGCGCTGGCGCTCGCCCATGGCGTGGCGCTCGACGAGCATGTCTGCATTGGTCATGGCTGCTGCCTCCTGCCGGGTGGTTGCTGCGGCGCCTGTCGGCGCCGCTCCTGACGGATCCGACGATCCTAATATATCAGGTGTATATCTAGTCCGAGAGTGTGCCCTGCCGGCCCGGTTTTTTCAAGCGCGGCGTGCGGCGTTGCTGCGGCAATGCAGCATGCGCGCCTCAGAAATCGGTCGTCACCGTGGCGCGGGTGAACGACTCGATCTTGTCCAGCAGGCGATCGGTCGCGGCGGCGGCCGCCTCCGCGTTGCCCTCGGCGATGGCGCGCGCCATGTCGGCGTGCAGGTGCGCCGTCTCCGGCAGGTCGGCGGCCTGCTTGTAGTGCAGGTACCAGAAGCGGCGCGACAGCGACTGCATCTGCCCCATCGCCGCGCTGGCGAACTCGTTGCGGGCCGCGGCCACGCACAGCTCGTTGAACTCGCGGTCGATGCGCAGGAAGGTGGTGTCGTCGTTCTCGCGCGCGCTCTTCTCGAACAGCGCGGCGAGCTCGGCGAAGCGGGCGCGCTCCGCTTCGCCGGCGCGGCGCGCCGCGCAGCGGGCGACCAGGCGCTCCACCTCGCGGCGCAGCTCCAGCAGGCGCAGCTGGCTCTTGATGTTGACCTCCGAGACGATGATGCCGCGCCGGGGCAGGATGGTCACCAGCCGCTCGCGCGCGAGGCGTTGCAGCGCCTCGCGGATCGGCGTGCGGCCGATGCCGAGGCGCTCGCTCAGCGCGCTCTCGGACACCGCGGTGCCGGGCGCGAGCTTAAGCGTGACGATCAGCTCCTCGAGATCGCGGTAGGCGCGCTCGGTCAGGCTCAGCGGCGGCTGGTCGCGCCGTGCCGGCGCCGCGCGGCGGCGAGGCGCGGCGGCGCGCTTGCGCGCC
>CAZGTK010000057.1:0-10267 GCA_964528415.1 uncultured Burkholderiales bacterium
GGCCAAGGGCAGGCGCGCGCCGGCCCGGCGCGTGCCGATGGCGGCGGTCGCCAACGCGCTGCGCCGCGAGCTGCAGAAGATGGACCGCGTCGTCGGCGCCGAGCAGTTCGGCGCCTACGCGCCGCTGCTGATGGAGCCCCGATGAGCGAGCGCGTCACCATCGACCGCATCACCGTCACGCTGGAGGGCTGGCCGGCGGAAGCCGCGGACGGCCTGGGCGGCGCGCTCGAGCGGGCGCTGCGCGAGCGGCTCGCCGCCGCGCGCGTCGCGCCGGGCGAGCTCCCGCTGACCCACGTGTCGCTGGGCGTGGTCGAGCGGCCGGCCGGCGCCGACGCCGCCGCGCTGGCCGAGCTCGTCGCCGACCGTCTCGCCGGCTGGCTCACGCGCGACGCGACCGGGGAGGACCGCCATGGCTGAGCTGGTGCTGCGCGGGATGCTGGTCGAATACAGCGGCCAGTTCCTCGGGCCGATCCCCAACGTCGTCGTGTTCCAGTTCAACCCGGAGTCGATCGCGCGCACGGTGACGATCCCGCAGCGCGCGGAGACCTCCGGCACGGAGCGGCCGCAGCGCGAGCGCGGGCAGGCGGCGGCGCCGCCGACCGAGTCGTTCACGCTGACCGCGCACTTCACCGCCGCCGACGACCTCGGCGCCGGGGGCGCGCTGTCGGCGATTCCGCGCGTGTTCGGCATCGGCCCGCAGCTCGCCGCGCTCGAGAAGATGGTCTATCCGCCGCGCACGCCCGGCGGGCTGCTCGGCGCCGCCGTCGACGCCGTGGCCTCGGCGCTCGCCTCGGGCAGCCAGAGCGCGACGCGAACCGTGCCGCGCGAGCAGGTGCCGCGCGTGCTGTTCATCTGGGGACCGACGCGCGTGCTGCCGGTCGCCATCACCTCGCTCACGCTGACCGAGCAGAAGTACGACTTCCTGCTGAACCCGGTGCAGGCGCAGGTGCAGATCGGCATCGCCGTGGCGAGCCAGCCGCCCGACGACGACGCGGTGGCGAAAGGCGCGCTCGAGTACTCGAACATGATCAAGGACACCCAGGCCACGCTGAACCTGGCCAAGGCCGTCGAGCTCGCGCTCGACATCGTTCCGTTCTAGGAGACGCTACGGATGTTCCTGAAGAACTCACGCTACTACGGCCTGCCGACGGTGACCGCCCGCGACCGCGCCGGCCGCGAGGTGGCGGCGGTGAAGCTGCGCCCGCTGCCGGCGGCGGCGGGCGAGACCCATACCGTGCGAGGACACGACAAGCTCGACGTCATGGCCGACGAGCGCTACCGCGACGCCACGCGCTACTGGCTCATCGCCGACGCCAACAGCGAGCTCGAGGCCAACGCGCTGGTCGCGCCGATCGGGCGCGCGATCAAGGTGCCGAAGAGATAGCCGATGCCGGTCGCGACCTTCCGCCTGTTCTTCGACAACGCGCCCGCCGACCAGGAGCGGCTAGACCGCTTCGGCGAGATCCGCGTGTCGCAGGCGATCGGCATGGCCGCGGAAGCGGAGCTCGAGCTGCCCATCGGCACCGATCTCGACGGCGCCTGGTCGGGCTTCGACGACGACTTCAGCGAGCCGTTCCGGCGGGTGCGCGTCGAGGTGCAGCTCGGCACCGACGCGTTCGTCGCGCTCATCGACGGTCCCGTGATCGGCTCCCGCTTCCAGCTCTCCGCCGAGCCCGACGAGAGCAGGATCACGCTCATCGTGCAGGATGACAGCGTGCTGCTGAACCGCGACGAGCGGGTCGCGTTCTTCGAGGACATGGCGAGCCACGAGATCGCCGAGCAGATCTACGCCGAGCACGGCCTGCAGGCGGAGGTCGATGCGACCCCCGCGCCCGGCGCGGCCTTCACGCGCGTCGTGGTGCAGCGGGGCACCGGCATGCAGCTCATCCAGCAGCTCGCGCGCCGGCACGGCATGTTCGCCTACGTGCGCCCGGGCGACGCGCCCGGCGCGAGCGTCGGCGTGTTCCAGCGCCCGCGGCTCGCGGCGGAGGATCTGCCCGAGCTGCTGCTGCTGGGCCCCGAGCGCAACGTCGACGAGTTCGAGATGGACTTCGACGCGCTCAAGCCGACGACGGCGGCGGCGGCCGGCGTGCGCATCATCGACAAGGAGATGGTCAGCGCCGAGACCGCGTCGGCCGGCATCGCCGCCCTCGGCGACGAGAGCGCCCACGACGTGCTGACGGCGCCCGCCGCCACGCTGCTCGCGCGCACGCGCGAGGAACAGGCCGACCTCGACGCCGCCACGGCGGCGACGGTGGACCTGTCCTCGTGGGCCTGGAGCGCGCGCGGCGCTGTCGACGCCGACCGCTACGCCGGCGTGCTCTCGCCGCACCGCGTCGTGCGCGTGGCCGGCGCCGGCCCGCAGCTGAGCGGCGACTACCTCGTGAGCCAGGTGACCCACGTTATCACCGACGCGGCCTACCGCCAGCAGTTCAGCCTGCGCCGCAACGCGCGCTCCGCGGGCGGCGGCGGCCTCGGCATCCCCGGAGGACTGTTCTGATGGAAACGCCGGCCCTCGAGCAGCTGGTGGTGGAACTCGCGGCGCAGTCGCGCAGCCGCTTCTACGGCAAGTACCGCGGCGTGGTCACCGACAACGCCGACCCCGAGAGCCTCGGGCGCATCCGCGCGCGCGTGCCGGAGATCTTCGGCGAGCAGGACTCGCCGTGGGCGCTGCCGTGCACGCCCTACGCCGGCGACGACCTCGGCTGGTACGGCGTGCCGCCGGCCGATTCCGGCGTGTGGATCGAGTTCGAAGCCGGCGACCCGGCGCGGCCGATCTGGACCGGCGGCTGGTGGGCGCGCGGCGAGCTGCCGCGGGACCAGCACGGCGGCCAGACCTCGCCGCCGCTGAAGATCCTGAAGACCGAGCAGGGGCTGATGCTGGCGATGGACGACGACGGCAAGACCGTGACGCTGTCCGACGCCGACGGGCGCAACTTCATGACGATCGAGGTCAACGGCGGCCAGATCAAGGTCCAGGCCACCGCCAAGGTGGCGGTGGAGGCGCCGCAGATCGAGCTGGTCGAAAACGCCACCCACCCGCTCGTGTTCGGCGACGACCTGCTGCAGTACCTGAACCAGCTGGTCGCCACGTTCAACGCCCATCTGCACCCCGGCGAGACCGTGCTCGGCATCCCGGTGACGCCGGCGCCGCCGGTGGCGCCGTTCCCGCCGGCGACGCCCGCGCTGCTCTCGGTGAAAGTGAAAACCGGATAGGAGACCCCATGGCAGACCTGAAAGCCGGCACCGTCGCCAACCCGCAGGACTTCGCCAACAGCATGGCGCAGTACATGGAGGAGGCGATGAAGGAGGAGTGGTTCCGCGTCAAGGGCGAGCGCCTGCACGCCGACATCGGCGCGCAGGACCGCCGCATCCTGTTCGCCGCGGTGGCGCAGGGAGTGCTGCGCTACCTCGAGGACAACCTCGCCACGCTCGCCACCACGACGGTGGACGGCCACGGCAATCACCGCCACACGCTGACTTTCGGCGTCAGCGCGCACCGGAGCATCCCGTAGCCATGAGCGGACGCCATCTCGCCTTCCCGTTCTGCATCGGCGCCGACGGCCGCACCGCGACGCCGGCCTCGCTCGACGACCACGTCCGCGGCGAGATCATCCAGCTGCTGCTCACCGCGCCCGGCGAGCGGCCGTTCCTCCCGGCTTTCGGCGGCGGGCTGCGCCGCCTCGTTTTCGAGCGCAACGACGACGTCGCCGCGACCATGACCAAGGCGCTGATCAGCCGCAGCCTGTCGCGCTGGCTCGGCCACCGCGTCGCCGTCGAGGCGCTCGAGGTGGCGGCGCAGGAGACCACGCTCACCGTGGACCTGCAGTACCGCGTGATCGCCACCGGCGAGGCGAAGCGCATGCGCTTCGAGAAGCAGGGCATGTGACATGGCGGTCGACTTCGACGGCTTCAGGTTCGACGAGGAGGCGCGCCGCCAGCGCGCCGAGAACCTCGGCGGCGCCAACGGCATCCGCCAGATCTTCGTGACGCTGGCGCCGGCCGGTGCGCCGGACCACGCGCTGCTGGAGGTCGAGTTCTTCAACGCCAACCACCTCGCCGGCCCGCCGCCGCTCGCGACGTTCACGGTCTCCGGCGGTGTGCGCAGGCCGGCCGGGCCCCATCCCGGCGACGTGCGCGTGACGCAGATGCAGGCCGGCGCCGCGCCCAACCGGCTTCGGCTGCGCGTCGAGCCGGTCGGCGACTATTCCGTGTACACGCTGCACGTGCCGCAGGGGAACTTCGACCCGCTGTTCAGCGCCGCGCCGTTCAAGTTCCGCCCGGGCTGCTTCAACCTGAACTGCGCGCCCGACTGGGCCGGACCCGACGCGCCCGAGGAGGCGCCGGCGATCGACTACCTCGCGCGCGACTACGACTCCTTCCGCCACGTGATGATGACGTGGATGGAGCGCCGCGTGCCGGGCTGGCAGCCCACCAGCGAGGCCGACCTCGACCAGGTGCTGATCGACCTGGTGTCCGCCGACGCCGACGAGCTGGCGGACTTCCAGGACCGCGTCATGAACGAGGCGTACTTCCCGCGCGTGCGCAAGCGCGTCTCGCTCGCGCGCCACGCGCGGCTGATGGACTACCACGTTCACCAGGGCAACCAGGCGAGCACCTGGGTCGCGCTCACCGTCAACACGCCGACGTTCCTCGTCCCGCGCGGCGCCGGCGCGTGGAGCGGCAAGCGCTGGAACGACGCGGACGCGGTGATCTTCGCATTCGTTCGCGACCAGCTCTGCCAGCAGGCGCTCAACGAACTCCATCTGTACCGCTGGGACGACACCGTCAGCGCGCTGGAGGCCGGCGCGACCGCGGCCGACCTGACGCCGGCGACGCCGCTCACCACCGCCGCGCAGGCGAACGCGCTGGTCGCGGCGCTGCAGGCCCCGGAGGTGACGCGGCTGCTGCTGGAGGAAGCGCTGAACCCCGAGACCGGCACGCCGAACGGCCGCGATCCCACCGCGCGCCAGATCGTGCGCCTGCCGCCGCCGGGACCTCAGCGCGCGCAGGCGGTGCAGGATCCCGTCGCCGGGCGCTGGTGCGTGCGCGTACGGTGGCTCGCCGAGGACGCGCTCACGCGCCGCTACTGCTTCGTCACGCGCTGCACCGGCCAGCCGCTGGTGACGGGCGTGTCGCGCTTCTACGGCAACCTGGCCGAGGCCGCCCACGGCCGGCCCCACGTCACCACCTTCCGCCCCGCGGGCGCGGCGCTCGCGGGACTCGACCTCGCCACCTTCGAAGGCTCCAGCGAGGCCCATCACGAGCCCGCGCACTGGGGCACGGTGTGCCGCCTGCCGCGCGCGCCGCTCGCGTACCGCGATACGCCGCCCGGCGGCGAGCGTCCGACCGCCACCACGCTGGAAGTGACGGTGAGCGGCTTCGCCGGCGCATGGGAGGAGCGCATCGACCTCATCGACAGCGAGGGCGACGACGAGCACTTCCTGGTCGAGACCGACGAGGAGAGCCGCAGCCTGGTGCGCTTCGGCAACGGCGTGAACGGCGCGCCGCTGCCGCCGGACGTCGTCGTCACCTGCCGCTACCAGGTCGGACAGGGAACCGCCGGCAACATCGGCGCCGACGCGCTGACCGGCTTCGACCCGGCGGCCCTGCCCGGCGTCGTCCGGATCTGGAATCCGCTCGACGTCGTCAACGGCCGCGATCCCGAGCCCGCTGCCGAGGTGCTGCGCCGCGCGCCCGAGGCCTACCGCGTCCGCCAGCTGCGCGCGGTGACGCTGGAGGATTACGCCGAGCGCGCCGAAGCGCTGCCGGGCGTCGCCAACGCGGCCGCCCGCTACCGCTGGGCCGGCAGCTGGCGCACCGTGCAGGTCGCGATCGACCCGGTCGGTGCCGCCACCCTGACGCGCGAGCTGCGCCGCCGCGTCGCCGACCATCTCGAGGCGGTGCGCCTGATCGGCGAGGACCTGGAGATCCTGCCGGCGGTCTACGTGCCGCTCGACATCAAGCTCAGGCTCTGCGCGCACCCGCGGTACTGGCCCGAGCATCTGCGCATGACGCTGGAAATGGAGTTCAGCGACGGCTGGACCGCCGACGGCCGCCGCGGCTTCTTCCATCCCGACCTGTGGACGTTCGGCCAGCCGCTGTACGCGAGCCAGGTCATCGGCCGCGCGCTGGCGGTGCCCGGCGTCGACCGCGTGCTGTCGCTTTCCATGCGCCGCTGGAACCCCGGCGCGGGCGGCGGGCTCACCACGGTGGTGCTGGCGCCCGGCGACCTGCCGGACAGCCTGATCGAGCGCATCGACGTCGGCGCGTTCGAGATCATCCGCGTCGAGAACGATCCCGACCGCCTCGAGCGCGGCCGCATCCTGTTTGAGATCCTCGGAGGACGGCGATGAGCTGCGACCACGACTGCGACCGGCCGCCGCTGTTCCCGAAGGCGATCTTCAACCGGCCGGGGCTGCCCGCGATCGACTACCGCATCGGCGCCTACGCCGAGATCCGCGGCCACCTGCTGGCGCGGCTCAACGCGTCGCTGCCGCTTTCGGCCTGGACCCACCGCGGCGCCGACGATCCGGGCATCGCGCTGCTGGAGGCGTCCAGCATCGTCGGCGACATCCTGACCTTCTACCAGCAGCTCTACGCCAACGAGGCGTACCTGCGCACCGCGGCCTGGCGGGAGAGCGTCGCCGACCTCGTGCGCCTGACCGGCTACCGCCTCGCGCCGGGCGTGGCGGGACTCGCCACGTTCGCGCTGACGGCGAAGGGCGAGCGGCCCGTCACCGTGCCGAAGGCGACGCGCATCAAGGTGCAGCTGGAAGCGGACCCGAAGCCCGCCGAGTTCGAGACCGTCGCCGAAGCCACGGCGGTGCCGGGCTTGAGCGAGTTCCGCCTGTACCGTCCCGCCGCGGCGCCCGCGATCGTCGACGGCCAGACGGTGTTCGCCGTCGACACCGCCGCGCTGGCAGCGCTCGGCGTGGCGTTGCGGCAGGGCGACCGGCTGATGCTGGTGGCGAATCCGGCGGCGACCACCAGCAAGCGGCAGATCGCCGTGGTTGCCGGCGTCGCCGAGCGCTTCGGCCGCACCGAGGTCACGATCGAGGGCCGCTGGAACGGCGGCGCCGTGACCGGGGCCGTGACCGCGTACAAGCTCGGCCGCGCGTTCCGCCACTTCGGCCACGACGCGCCGTCGACGCGCACCGTGATTCAGAACGGCGCCGCCGTGCAGCAGAGCGTCAACTTCGGGGTCCAGGTCGGCGCGCCGCTCGGCGCCATGTTTCTGTTCGTCGCCGGCGTCTACACCTGGTGGCGGGGGCCGCAGTCCTTCGCGCTCGACCAGGAAGTGGACGACCTCGCGGTCGGGTCCAGCGTGCTGCTCTCGTTGCAGCTCAGCACCGCCAGCACCGGCACCGGCGCGACGCACCTGTGCGAGCGGCGCATCGACCGGCTCGAGAAGGCGACGGTGCAGTGGGGCGGCAAGGAAGGCGGCACCAGCGTCATCGACCTCGACCGGCGGATCGCGGCGTCGCCGCCGCTCACGCCGCCGCCGAGCGGCGGAGGCCTGGTGGTCTTCACCGGCGAGACGCTCTACAGCGACGTGCGCAGCGTCGAGATCCACGAGGTGGTGGGCGCGAGCTTCCCGCTGGCCGCGGTGCCGCTACCGCAGGCGGGCGCCACCACCGCGCAGCTCGCGCACTTCGGCGCGCAGGACGATTACGCGGCGCTGGACGGCCGCCGGCTGCAGTTCCAGCGCGGCGCCACGGTCGAGGAGTCCACCGCGACGACGATCGCGACGGCCGCCGCGCAGCCGGGCGAGCGGCTGCGCCCGGTGAGTCTCAACCCGCCGCTTGCGACGTTCGGCATCGCCGAGTTCAGCTGGGACGCGCCCACGGTCGCCGTGCTCGGCAATCTCGTGGACGCGACGCAGGGCAAGACCGAGGACGCCGTCGTGCTCGGCGACGGCGACGCGAAGCGCACCTTCCAGACCTTCGCCGTGCCGAAGGCGCCGCTCACCTACCTGCTGGACCCCGCCGCGACGCCCGCCTACCGGCCCGAGCTCGAGGTCCGCGTCGACGGCGTGCTGTGGAAGCGCGTCGACTCGCTGTTCGGCCGCAGGGCCGACGAACGCGTCTACGTCGTGCGAGAGGACGCCGAGGGCAAGAGCTTCGTCCAGTTCGGCGACGGCAAGACGGGCGCACGCCTGCCCTCGGGCCGCGGCAACGTGAGCGCCGTGTACCGCACCGGCAGCGGCGCCACCGGCGCGAGCGCGCCCGACGCCAAGCCCAAGGCGGCAGGGCGGCTGCCCGACATCGCCGCGATCGCGTTGCCGGAGCCCGCCACCGGCGGCGCGCCGCCCGAGTCCGAGGACAGCGCGCGCGCCGCCGCGCCGGGGCGCATGCAGAGCCTGGGGCGCCTCGTCGGGCTTGCCGACTACGAGGCGGAGGCGCTGTCGGTGCCGGGGGTGCTGAAGGCGCGCGCGCTGTGGACCGGCCCCGCCAGCGGCGCGCCGGTGATCCGCATCGTCGTGCTGAGCGCGTCCGGGTCGGACGCCGACGCTGACTACATCGCCGGCGTGCTGCGCGCCATCAACGCGAGCCGCGGGCCGTCGCGCTGGCCGGTCGAGGTGATCCGCGGCCGTCGCCTGCCGCTCACGGTCGAGCTCGCCGCCGGCTTCGACGCGACGCTCGACGAGGCGGCGGTGCGCGAGGCCGTGCTCGACGCGCTCGGCGCGACCGGCGAGGAAGGCAACGGCGTCGACTCGGGCCGGGGCCTGTTCAGCTGGCAGCAGCGCCAGTTCGGCGAGACCGCGCACGCCTCCCAGATCATCGCCGCCGTGCAGAACGTGGACGGCGTGCAATGGGTCGACCTGCGCGCGCTGGGCAGCGGCGGCGCGATCGTGCGCGCGGGCGGCGCGTCGCCGCTTTCGCGCCGTGCGCTCGCCTGCCCCGAGGACCGCATCCTGTCGCTTGGCGCGGCCGACCTCACGCTGACGCTGACCGCCGTGACGGCACAGGGAGCGGCGACATGAGCTACCTGGCGAGGGGCCCCCGCAGGGGGATCGACAGTCAAGCGAATGGCGCGAGCCGCCGACGCGCGACGTCTGATCATCCACTGACCATTGAGGAGGCGGCACGATGAGCGTGCGCCAGCGGCTGTTCGACCGCCTGCCCGAGATCTACCGCATCCGCGACGCGGAGTTAACGCCCGCGGGACTGCTGGAGGCCTACCTCGGCATCCTCGACGAAGCCGGCGCAGCCATCCACGCCAACGTCGACGCGCTCTACCACGACCTCTTCATCGAAACCTGCGACGACTGGGTCGTCCCGTACCTCGCCGACCTGCTCGGCGTCTCGCACCTGTCGGGCGAAGCGCGCACGCTGCGCGCCGACGTCGCGCGCACGGTCCGCCACCGCCGGCGCAAGGGCACGCCGGGCGCGGTGGAGTCGCTGGTGTTCGCGCTCTCGGGGTGGGCCGTGCACACGGTCGAGATGCGCGAGCGCCTCGCCTGGCACCAGCACGTGAACCATCTGCGACCCGGCGTCGGCGGGCTGCCGCCGCAGGAGACCGTGCTCTCCACCAGCGCGCCGCAGCCGGGCGGATCGCCGGCCGTCGAAACGCTGCCGCACATCAGCGGCCCGGCGCGCGGCGGCACCGTCACCGTGCGCGACCCCGCGACGCTCGCGTTCGTGAACACCGCCTTCGATCCGTTCGCTCACGTCGCCGACGTGAGGCCGCCGACGCGCGGCGTGTCCGGCTACAACCTGCCGAACCTGGCGATCTTCCTGTGGCGGCTCGAAGACTACACGGTGCCGGTGTCGCAGCCGGGGTTGGTCGAAACCCACGCGCAGCCGGCGCCGCCCGCCGGCTTCGCGACCCACGCCGTGCGCGTCGAGGTGCACCCGCTCGCCGAGCCGACGCTGCTGTTCAACACGCACCGCTATCACGCCGACGACGAGCCGCCGAACCTCACGCTTCCCGACGCGGTGCCGGGCCCGATGCCGGCCGCGCGCCTGACCACCGGCCGTCCCGCCGGACGCCCCGACCAGTACGTCGCCGTCGACGCCTACACGCCGCCGCGGCCGCTGCGCCCCGGCGCGGACGCCGTCGGCCTGACGCTGCACCTGCCCGCGGCCGATTTCTCCGGCGTGCCGTGGACGTTCCGCGGCGCCAACCTGTACCGCTGGGAGCGCTGCCTGATGCCGCGGCTGCGCGCGAACGAGATCGTCGTCGACCCGCGCGGGCGCGTGAGGATCGGGCTCGCCGGCGCCGGCGCCGCCGCGCGCGCCGCCGTGCTCGAAGACGCGCTGCG
>CAZGTK010000058.1:0-10231 GCA_964528415.1 uncultured Burkholderiales bacterium
CGGTCCCGGCCGCCGCCGCCCCGGCGCCCGCGGCGAAGCCCGCGCCCGCGCCGGTTCCCACCACGGGCGGCCGCGCGGAGCAGCGCGTGCCCATGACGCGCCTGCGCGCGCGCGTGGCCGAGCGGCTCGTGCAGTCGCAGTCCACGGCCGCCATCCTCACGACCTTCAACGAGGTCAACATGGCGCCGGTGATGGAGCTGCGCGCGCGCTACAAGGACCGCTTCGAGAAGGAGCACGGCGTGAAGCTGGGCTTCATGTCCTTCTTCGTGAAGGCGGCGGTGGCCGCGCTGCGCAAGTACCCGGTGGTGAACGCCTCCATCGACGGCAACGACATCGTCTACCACGGCTACTTCGACATCGGCATCGCGGTCGGCAGCCCGCGCGGCCTGGTGGTGCCGATCCTGCGCGACGCCGACCAGCTCTCGTTCGCCGACATCGAGAACAAGATCGCCGAGTTCGGCAAGCGCGCCCAGGACGGCAAGCTCGGCATCGAGGAGCTGACCGGCGGGACGTTCTCGATCTCCAACGGCGGCGTGTTCGGTTCGATGCTCTCGACGCCGATCATCAACCCGCCGCAAAGCGCGATCCTGGGCATCCACGCCACCAAGGACCGGCCCGTGGTCGAGAACGGCCAGGTCGTGGTGCGGCCGGTCAACTACCTCGCGCTGTCCTACGACCACCGGATCATCGACGGCCGCGAGGCGGTGCTGAGCCTGGTGGCGATCAAGGAAGCGCTGGAAGATCCGTCCCGCCTGCTGCTCGAGGTCTGAGCGGCGGGCGGCGCCGGCGCGAGGCGCCGGTTGGCTGCGTTCAATTCCTCAGGGGGACAAATGGCGAAATCTTTTGACGTCGCGGTCATCGGGGCGGGTCCCGGCGGCTACGTGGCGGCGATCCGGTGCGGGCAACTCGGCCTGACGACTGCCTGCATCGACGACTTCAAGAACGCCGAGGGCAAGCCGGCGCTGGGCGGGACCTGTCTCAACGTCGGCTGCATTCCGTCGAAGGCGCTGCTGGAGTCGTCCGAGAACTACGAGCGCGTCGCGCACAAGTTCTCCGAGCACGGCATCCGGGCGGAGAACGTCGCCATCGACGTCCCCACCATGATCGCGCGCAAGGACAAGATCGTGGAGGTTTCCACCAACGGCATCGCCGCGCTGTTCAACAAGAACAAGGTGAGCTGGGTGCACGGACGCGCCCGCCTGCTAGGAGGTCCGGACCCCTGGCGGATCGAGGTCACCAACGGCGATCGCACGGAAACCGTGGAGGCCGCGCACGTCATCATCGCCACCGGCTCGCTGCCGCGGCAGATCCCGCAGGCACCGGTGGACAACGATCGCATCCTCGACAACGCGGGCGCGCTGGCCATGCGCGAGGTGCCGAAGCGCCTCGGCGTCGTCGGCGCCGGCGTCATCGGACTGGAGATGGGCAGCGTCTGGCGGCGCCTCGGTTCGGAGGTGACCCTGCTCGAGGCGTTGCCGTCGTTCCTGCCCGCCGTCGACGAGCAGGTCGCCAAGGAGGCCGCGCGCATCTTCACCCGCAATCTGGGCCTGAAGATCGAGACCGGGGTCAAGATCCACGAGGTGAAGCCGACGAAAAAGGAGCTGACCGTCGTCTACGAGAGCTCCTCGGGCATGAAGCAGACGCTCGCGATCGACAAGCTGATCGTCGCCGTCGGCCGGGTGCCCAACACGCAGGGGCTCGGCGCGGAGGAGGTGGGGCTCAAGCTCGATGATCGCGGCCGCATCGACGTCGACGAGCACTGCCGCACCAACCTGAAAAACGTCTACGCGATCGGCGACGTGGTGCGCGGGCCGATGCTGGCGCACAAGGGCTCGGAGGAGGGCGTGATGGTGGCGGAGCGGCTCGCCGGGCAGGCGGGTCACGTCAACATGGAGACGATCCCCTGGGTGATCTACACCTCGCCCGAGATCGCCTGGGTCGGCCGGACCGAGCAGGAGCTGAAGGCGGCCGGGGTCGCCTACCGCGCCGGCAGCTTTCCGTTCCTGGCGAGCGGCCGGGCCCGCTCGCTGGGCGAGACCGCCGGCTTCGTCAAGATCCTGGCCGACGCCAAGACCGACCGCATCCTCGGCGTGCACATGATCGGGCCGTTCGTCTCCGAGCTCATCAGCGAAACCGTCGTCGCGATGGAGTTCGCCGCCAGCAGCGAGGATCTGGCGCGCATCGTGCACGCGCATCCCTCGTTGTCGGAGGTGGTGCACGAGGCGGCGCTGGGGGTCGACAAGCGGACCTTGCACATCTGAAGCCCTTGGCGTGGCGCGGCGGTCGGCGCCCCGCGGCCCGGGTGCCGTCGCCGCCCGTCAGCACGAAAGATGCGCGATAGCGTACTGGACCTCCCGGAAAGATCGGCGGCGCGCGGGCCGGGCGTCGCCGGCTTGCCGGTGCGGGAGTACTTCCGCCAGGTGGCGCGGGAGCGCGATTTCACGCCGGACCCCGCCCAGCTGCGGGCGGTCGAGCATCTGCAGCGCTGCCAGGACGAGTGGGTCGCGTACAAGTCCCGGCGGCGCACGCGGTTCCAGAAGCTGCTGGTGCGTCCGCCATTGCCGCGCGGGGTTTACCTGTGGGGCGGGGTGGGCCGCGGCAAGACGCTGCTGATGGATCTTTTCTACGCGTGTGTCCCGCTGCAGCGCAAGACGCGCGTGCATTTCCACGCTTTCATGCGCGAGATCCACGCCGCCCTCGGCGAGCACCGTGGCGAGACCGATCCGCTCGTGCCCGTCGCGCGCGACGTCGCGCGGCGGCACCGCCTGATCTGCTTCGACGAGTTCCATGTCGGCGACATCGCCGACGCGATGATCCTCGGGCGGCTGCTGTCCGAGCTGATGGCGCAACGGGTCGTGTTCTGCATGACCTCGAACTATCCGCCCGCCGGCCTGTATCCCAACGGGTTGCAGCGCGAGCGCTTTCTCCCCGCGGTGGCCCTGCTGGAGCGCGAGCTTGACGTCCTCAACGTCGACGCCGGCACCGATTACCGGCTGCGCGCCCTGGCGCGGTGCGATACCTATATCTGGCCGGTTTCCGGGCACGGCGAGAGCCGGTTGCACGACCTGTTCGGACGCATCGCGCAGGGCATGGAGCTGCCCAGTGAGCTGACGGTGCAGGGGCGCCGGCTGGTGGCGCGCCGGCACGCGCCGGGCATTGTCTGGTTCGAGTTCGCGGCGCTGTGCGGCGGACCGCGCTCGCAGAACGATTACTTGCAGCTCGCCGCCGAATACCATACGGTCATCCTGACCGGGGTGCCGCGACTCGGCGCCCAGGATGCGTCGGCGGCCCGGCGCTTCACCTGGCTGGTCGACATCCTTTACGACCATCGCGTGAAGCTCATCGTGCTCGCCGAGGCGCCGCCGGAGGAACTCTACCGGGAGGGGCTGAACAGCGCCGAGTTTGCCCGGACCGTAAGCCGGCTGCAGGAGATGCAGAGCCGGGACTACCTCTCGGCCGCGCACTTGAGCTGAACGACAAGAAAGGGAAAGAGGAGGATCAGTCATGGAGCGATTTCGGGCCTTCCGCATCTTCAGCGAGGACGGCAAGGTCGGCGGCCGCCTGGTCGATCTGGCGCTCGACGATCTGGACGCCGGCGACGTGGTCATCCGAACGGCGTATTCCAGCATCAACTACAAGGATGCGCTCGCGGCGACCGGCGCGGGCAAGATCATCCGCCGCTTTCCCTGCGTCGGCGGCATCGACAGCGCCGGCGTGGTGGCGGAATCGCGCTCTCCGGCGTTCAAGCCCGGCGACCGGGTCGTTTGTACGAGCTACGATCTCGGCGTCGCCCACGACGGCGGCTATGCCGGCTACGTGCGCGTTCCGGCGGACTGGGTCGTTCCGCTGCCGCACGCGCTCACGCTCAAGGAAGCCATGGCGCTCGGCACGGCCGGCTACACGGCGGCGCTCGGCATTCACCTGATGGAGCAAAACGACCTGCGGCCCGAGTCCGGAAAGATCGCGGTCAATGGCGCCACCGGCGGCGTCGCCAGCCTGGCCATCGACATGCTCGCCAAGCGCGGCTACGCCGTCACGGCGATCACCGGTAAGGCGGACGAGGCGGCCTACCTGAAGCAGCTTGGCGCGGCCGAGGTGCTCGACCGCAACGCGCTCGAGATGGGCAAGCGCCCGCTCGAGAAACCGTTATGGGCCGGCGCGGTCGATTCGCTGGGCGGCGAGCCGCTGGCGTGGCTGACGCGCACGATGAACCAGAACGGCGTCATCGCCAGCATCGGCAACGCGGCCGGCATCGAGCTGCACACCACCGTTTTCCCTTTCATTCTGCGCGGCGTGCGTCTGCTGGGCGTGGATTCGGCGTATACCGCGATGGCCGTGCGGCGTCGGATCTGGGAGCGGCTGGGCGACGATCTGCGACCGCGCCACCTCGACGCCATGACGCGGGTGATCTCGCTGGAGGCGCTGCCCGGCGCCTTCGACGCGTTCATCCAGGGCGGCGCGCGCGGCCGCACCGTGGTCGAGGTGGCGGGAGACATCTGAAAAGGTGGTGGGCGGCGCCGGGCGGCGTGCGATCCCAAACGAAACGAGGAGGGAGGCAATGACGAGCTACACGGAATTCCATCGCCGTTCGGTCGAGCAGCGGGACGCGTTCTGGGCGGAGGAGGCAAAGCGGATCGACTGGCACAAGCCGTTCGACAAGGTCCTCGACTATGGCCGGCCGCCGTTCGCGCGCTGGTTCGTCGGCGGTGAAACCAACCTCTGCCACAACGCCGTCGACCGGCACCTCGAGCAGCGCGCGGATGACAAGGCGCTGATCTACATCTCCACCGAAACGGGCCAGGAGAAGACGTACACCTTCCGCGAGCTGCACCGTGAGGTGAGCCGCTTCGCCGCCGTGCTGCAGAGCCTCGGCGTCGGCAAGGGAGACCGGGTGCTGATCTACATGCCGATGATCCCCGAGGCGACCTTTGCCCGGCTGGCGACCGTGCGCATCGGCGCGATTCATTCGGTTGTCTTCGGCGGTTTCGCCGCGCACAGCCTCGCGAGCCGTATCGACGACGCGCGACCCAAGGTCATGGTGACCTCCGACGCCGGCATGCGGGCCGGCAAGGCGATTCCGTACAAGCACCTGGTGGACGAGTCGATCCGCCTCGCGAGCGCGCCGCCCGAGAAGGTCCTGCTGGTCAAGCGCGGCCTCGACCCGAACATGAACTGGGTCGACGGCCGCGACCTCGACTACGCGCCGCTGCGCGAGCGGTACCTCGACGCCGAGGTGCCGGTGGTCTGGCTCGAGTCGAGCGAGCCGTCCTACATCCTGTACACCTCGGGCACCACCGGCAAGCCGAAGGGGGTCCAGCGCGACACCGGCGGCTACGCGGTGGCACTTGCCTCCAGCATGAAGTGGATCTACTGCGGCAATCCGGGCGAGGCCTACTTCGCCACCTCGGACATCGGCTGGGTGGTTGGGCACTCCTATATCGTCTACGGTCCCCTGATCCACGGGATGGCGACCGTGGTCTACGAGGGTGTGCCGATTCGCCCGGATCCGGGCATCTGGTGGAAGATCGTGCAGGATCACAAGGTCACGGTGATGTTCAGCGCGCCGACGGCGATCCGCGTGCTCAAGAAGCAGGACCCGGCGTATCTGAAAAAATACGATCTGTCGTCGCTACGGCACCTGTTCCTGGCCGGCGAGCCGCTGGACGAGCCGACCGCGGCATGGATCACCGACGCCCTCGGCGTTCCCGTGATCGACCATTACTGGCAGACCGAGACGGGTTGGGCATTGCTCACGGCCGTGCCGGGCGTGGAGCAGACCAAGGTCAAGAACGGCAGCCCCAGCTTTCCGTGCTACGGCTATGACGTGCGCCTCCTGCACGAGCAGACGGGGGAGGAGGTGCGCGCGGACGAGAAGGGCGTGGTCTGCGTGATCCCGCCGCTGCCGCCGGGCTGCATGACCACTGTCTGGGGGCAGGACGAGCGCTTCGTCAGCACCTACTTCTCCAGCTTCGCCGACCGGCTGGTGTACACGACGTTCGACTGGGGCGTGCGCGACCAGGACGGGTACTTCTTCATCCTCGGGCGCACCGACGACGTGATCAACGTCGCCGGACACCGGCTCGGGACGCGTGAGATCGAAGAGGCCGTGAGCTCGCATCCTGCGATCGCGGAGGTGGCCGTCGTCGGTGTCGCCGATCAGCTTAAGGGCCAGATGCCGCTCGCCTTTGCGGTGTTGAAGGACGCATCGAAAGCAGGCAGCGCGGAGGGCCGGGCGGCGCTGGAAAAGGAAGTGATGAAGGTGGTCGACGACCAGCTTGGCGCGATCGGCCGGCCCTCGCGCGTGCACTTCGTCTCGCAGCTGCCCAAGACCCGATCCGGGAAAGTGCTGCGCCGAAGCATCCAGGCGATTGCCGAAGGTCGGGATCCCGGCGATCTGACGACCCTCGACGACCCCGCCGGGATCGAGCAGATCAAGGGCGCCGTGACCGGCTAGGACCTCGAGGCGTCGCGCGCAGCGCCCAGGGTGGCGAGATCGGCGTTCATCTGCGCCGCGATCCGCGACGGTTTCTGGAACGGCAGCGCGTGGTCGGCGCCCGGCACCAGGTGGCACGTCCAGTCGTCACGGCCGGCTTCGATCTGGCGGCAGAGGGCGAAGAACTCCGGGTGCGAGCGTTGGCCGATGAAGCTGCTGACGTTCGCCTGGCGGGCGATGAGCTGGTCGCGATCGATCCGGCGGCTCGCCGCCGAGACGCACTCGATTGCGCGCGCGAGCCCGGCCGGCCGCGCGGCAAGCCGTTCGACGATGGCCCGCTCGCTGCGCGGGTTGCGCGAGCGGCCCGGAGCGACGACGTCGAGGAACAGCCGAATCGCCGCCTCGGTTTCCGCGGGCGTGGTTCCCTGGAGCAGGCTCACCGCGGCGAGCGCGAGGCGTGACCGGTTCTCCAGCAGCGCCGAGCGCTGGACCTTGCCCAGCAGCCCGGGCTCCAGCAGGAAGGTCTTGACGATGCGGTGGCGCTGGCGTGCCTTGAGCAGCATCGCGATCAACCCGCCGTACGAATAGCCGCCGAGGTCGAACGCGTCCCAGCCGAGCGCGGCGAGCAGTTGATCGAGGTCCGCGACGACCTCATCGGCGTCGAACGGGTGCTCGCAGGCGTCCGGAAACCGCGTGCGGCCGGTGCCCCGCAGGTCCGGCACCAGAATCTCGCTCCAGCCGACGAGCCCGGCGATGATCGCGCCCCAGGTGAGCGCGCCGTCGACGCCGCCGCCGTGCAGGAGCAGCAGGCGCCGGCCGGCACCGGGGCCCCGGTACTGGCGGCAGAAGACAACCTGCTCCGGAAGGGGGAATTCGCGCTGCCATTCGGGCGTGGCGGTCGGACGGTGGCGGGGGCGCGGGGGCATCGGGAGGGCTATGCCGCGGGGAGATCGGCGGCGGGACCGCTCTGTGGCGGAGAGAGTGGGATTCGAACCCACGACACGCTGTTAACGTGTACACGCTCTCCAGGCGTGCGCCTTAGACCACTCGGCCATCTCTCCGATCGGGTCCGCGCCGGTCGGCCGGTCCACGAAAGCGGCGAAGTTAATCGAGAACGCGCCCGCTGTCAAAGCGGGGCGGCTATCGTCCCGGTGGCTGCTGGAGCTGGCGTTCCTGGTACTTTTCCAGCATTCCCGCGCACAGCGGGTTCTGCTGATACTCGGTAAGGCAGAGCGCAAGCTTGGTGTGGCCGGCCCAGAACCAGACCATGAAGACGACGAGGAATGCGAGCAGCCCGAGGTGCTGGTCGAGCACGAACCGCGGGGTAACGAACCGCAGCGCCTTGATAACCGGGTTGGTGACCATGCGCAGCAGCTGATAGGGGAGGTTCTTTTCGCGGGTGGCGCCGGCCAGGATGTAGAGGACGCCTTGGCCGATCAGGCAAAGGCCGACGATCTCGCAGATGAGCTTGAGCGAAGAGACGAAGTGCAGCATGACCGGGCGCAGCCAAAGGATCGGAGGATAACACAGGGCGGCCCGCCGGCGACCCTTCGCGGCTTGCGGCGGGCCCCGTCAGCGGCCACAATCCAGGCTCCGGCAACGACACGCAGCGGTCAATGGATTTCGACCTCACCCGACATTATCTGCGCGGGCGTTTTTTCGAGCAGTTCAAGCGATTCGATCAGGCGGAACAGGCGTATCGCATGGCGCTGCGATTCGATCCCAGTTCGCTCCAGACCATCAACGCGCTCGGCCACCTGTTGGCGCGGCGGGAGCGCTACGCCGATGCGTTACCCTACTTCGAGCGCTCGGCGCAGATCAACCCCGACGACGGCCACGTGCAGTTCAACCTCGGCTTCGTGCGCGAGAAACTGGGTCAGCCGGAGCGGGCGATCGAGGCCTTCGAGCGCGCGGTGAAGCTGAAACCGAAACTGGACCGCGCCTGGTACGGGCTCGGCATGAGCCGCGCGGCGCTCGGCCGCCACGCGGAGGCGGCCGAGGCCTTCCAGCAGGCCGCCGAGCTGCAGCCGATGAATCCGCACGCCTGGTACGCCCTCGGCATGGCCCACCACCACAATCACAATCCGGACAAGGTGAAGGAAGTGGTGATGCATCTGTTCCGCTTCGACCCCATCATGACCCGCCAGCTGATCCGCGACGCCGAGCGGGCGGACCTGGCGCACCTGGTCAAGGATCTCCGGGTCTGAGCCGCCGCCGCGCCGCCCGCGGCGAGACCCGACAAAAAAAGGCCCGCTTGCGCGGGCCTTTTGCATTGCTGACTTGCCGGAGTATCAGGTGGCGCGGGTGTCGATGTCCCCGGCCAGGCTCGGGTAGCGGACGTGGTCCACCAGCTCGCTGACCTCCTTGTTGGTGTTGGGCGCGATCAGGCTGCCGATGATGATGCCGAGGAAGCCCGCCGGGATGCCGAAGATCCCGGCCGAGATCGGCGCGATGCCGAACCAGGTGTAGTCCGCGATCGGTCCCGTCACGCCGAACACGCCGCGCAGCCACGGCTGGGTAGTGGCCATGTAGTAGAAGCACACGCCGAGGCCCAGCACCATGCCGAGGATGGCGCCGAGCTTGCTCGCCCTCTTCCAGAACACGCCCAGCACCAGCGCCGGGAAGAACGACGACGCCGCGAACGAGAACGCCGCACCCACCAGGAACAGGATGTCGGCCGGCTTCTGACCCGCGACGTACGCCGCGCACAACGCCACGATCAGCAGCAGCGTCTTGGCCACCGCCAGACGGCGCGTGGTCGGCGCGTTGGGGTCGATCACCTTGTAGTACACGTCGTGCGAGAGCGCGTTGGCGATGGTCAGCAGCAGACCGTCGGCGGTCGAGAGCGCCGCCGCCAGACCGCCCGCCGCCACGAGGCCGGAGATCACGTACGGCAATCCGGCGATCTCGGGCGTTGCCAGCACGACGATGTCGCCGCCGATGGCGATTTCCGCCCGTTGGATGATGCCGTCCATGTTGATGTCCGCCACTGACAGCAGCGCCGGGTCCACCTGGCGCCAGAGTTCCACCCACTTGGGCAGCGAGGCGAACGACGAGCCCACCAGGTTGTTGTACACCTCGAACTTCACCAGCACCGCCAGCGCGGGCGCGGTGAAGTACAGCAGAAAGATGAACAACAGCGACCAGGCCACTGAGATGCGCGCCTCACGTACGCTGGGCGTGGTGTAGTAGCGCATCAGGATGTGTGGCAGTGCCGCCGTGCCCACCATCAGGCAGAAGATGAGCGCCAGGAAGTTGAGCCGGGCCTTGTTGTCTGTTGGCTTGTCGCTTGGACCGAAGATGTCCGCGTGCCGCTTGAGCGGCGCCGCGCGGGCCGCGAGCTTCGAGTCCTTCTGCCACTGCGCCTCGGCTGCCGCCTGGTCCTTCGGGAACGCGTCGAGCGCCTTCTGCGCCTTGTCGATCTGGTCGGGCGGCGCGCCGGCGGCCTTCAGGTCGTTGAGCTGCTTCTCCAGCGCCGCGCGGCCGTCGGCGAAGGCCTTGGCCGGGTCCTTGAGCGCGGCCTTGGCGGCGTCCGACTTCTGCTTGAAGATCTCTCGCACCTGCTGCTCTTTCGGGTCGGCGATGATCTTCTCCTCGAGAGCCGTCACCTTCTGCAGCTGATAGCCGTACACCACCTGCGGGATCGGCACGCCGGTCTGCTTGGCCGCCAGCCAAACCGGCGGGATCAGATAGGCGATGATCAGGATGATGTACTGCGCAACCTGCGTCCAGGTGACCGCGCGCATGCCGCCGAGGAAGGAGCACACCAGGATGCCGGCGAGGCCGACGAACACGCCG
>CAZGTK010000059.1:0-10187 GCA_964528415.1 uncultured Burkholderiales bacterium
GAGGCAGAAGCCGGACGAGCGGCCGTAGGTGGTGAGCACCATGCGGCCGCCTTTCATCTGGCGCACGAAGCAGGCGCCGCGCTGACCCTCGTGCAGCTTGCAGTCGCGCGGGCACAGGTCGCACTGGATGCGGCCGTCGTCGAGGGCGTGCCACCAGCGGCCGGGGTAATCGGACTCCGTCATGGCAGGGTCGCCTCCAGGTCGGCTTCCGCCCACTTGGCCACGCCGTAGCGCCACGCCTGCACCTCGGGCGACCAGAAGCCGAACGGCAGCCCGGCCTTGCGCTTGAGGTGCTCGAGGAAGTCGCGCGGCGCCGGCAGCGTCTCCCACACCTGCGGCAGGAAGGTGCTGCGGTGGTGCCCGTAGCGGAACACCAGGCCGTCGACGCCGGGGCGCAGCAGCGCGAGCAGCTCTTCCTCGCAGGAAAACGCGAGCGGCTCCAGCGGCGAGAGCAGCGACACCTCGACGCGCGTGCGGGCAAACTCGCGCACGCTGAGCGGCGCGAAGCGCGGATCGCGGAACGCGGCGCCGAGCGCGTTCACGCGCACGTCCTCGCGCAGCGGGCGGTGCGCCTCGAGGCTGCCGATGCAGCCGCGCAGCTCGGCGTCGAGCTTGAGCGTGACGAAGGTGGCGCCGGGCTCGTCCAGCGCCGCGTGCTCCGCGAGCGGAGCGCACGGCAGGCCGAAGTGCGCGGCGATGGCGCCGCGCGCGTGGCCGAGCAGGATGCCGCCGATCTCAGTGGACATGCGCGCCGCGCTCGCTGAAGGCGAAGGCCGCGTAGCCGACCACGCGGGAGCGGTCGCCCGCGGTGTCGCCGGAGTTGCGCAGGTCCAGCAGCTCCGGCGCGAGGCCGCGCCGTTTCGCCGCCAGCAGGAACCCGTCCACCGGCGTCGCCCCGCACGCCTGCGAGTGGTCGATGGTGTGCTGCATCGCCATGATGGCGCGGGCGGTGACGGCGTCGACGCGCTTGGCGACGTCGTAGGGCAGGTAGTGCGAGAGGTCGGAGCTGATCACGATGAGGGTCTCCGTGTCGCCCCACAGCCGCTCCAGCACCGCGGCCACCTCCTCGGCGGTGGCGTCGCCGACCGCGAGCGGCAGCAGCGCGAAATCGCCCAGCACGGCCTGCAGGAACGGCAGCTGAACCTCGAGCGAGTGCTCGAACGCGTGCGCCTGCGCGCTGACCGTGACCTGGCGCAGGTCCTGCAGCGCGACGGCCGCGTCGCGGTCCACCGGAACGCGGCCCAGCGGCGTCGCGAACTCGGCCACGTCGGGCAGCGCGAGCCCGCGCACCGCGACGCGATGGCACGGCCCCAGCAGCACGACGCGGCGCACGCGCCCGCGCGCGGCCCTCAGGCGCGCGTAGGCGCTGGCGGCCACCGGCCCCGAGTAGACGTAGCCGGCGTGGGGGACGATGACGGCCTTGGGCATCGGCGCGTCGGCGGCGGCCGACTGCTCGGCCTCCTGCAGCAGGGAGGCGACCTCCAGCGCCAGCGTCTCGGCGTCACCCGGATAGAAGGCGCCCGCGACGGCGGGCTGTCGAACGGTGCTCATGCTCCATCCTCGCTTCGGTACTTTGTTGATATGGGGGCGCCGCGGCGCGCGCGCAAGGCGCCGCGCACCTCCCTACTATAGACCCGGCCGACCGCGCGGCCTACTCGGGCCGCCAATCCAGCGGCCAGCGCCGCGCGACGTATTCCAGCACGCCGCGGTCGAGGTCCCGGCTGGCGTGGGTCCAGACCGGGTCGCGCTTGTCGAGCTGGTTGACGCGGCGGTGCCTGAGGTTGACGCGGCCCAGCGCGAGCTCCGCTTCGCGGTACCAGGCCCGCTCCGGCGCCGCCTCCGGCTGGTCGTCGAACCACAGCCACTCGGCGATGAACGCGTCCTGCAGCATCTCCAGCTCGTGGCAGAGGTCGTCGGCGAGCGGCAGCGCGTCGTCCAGCTCCGGCGCGCTCGACGACCAGTTGTAGCGCCAGCCGCCGTACGGATCGCCGTTGTCGGTGGCGTAGAGCGCGGGCGCGCCCCCGCCGAAGTAGTTCTCGAGCCCGAAGAACGCGCTCGCGACGCCGCCATCGCGCTCGCCCGCGCACCAGCCGTAGAAGCTGTCGCCGCGCGCGAACCACGTCGCCGCGCACAGCAGCCCGGCGCCGCGCGGCGCGTAGGCGATGAAGACGCTCGGTGTCATGGCGCCGGGCGGGCGTCTCAGGCGGCGCTCACGCGCTTCGCCTGCCAGCCTTCGGCCCCCATCTCGGCCAGGAACTGCACGGCGGTGCCGATCTCGAGCCGCTCGAAGTCCGGGCTGACGACGTTTTCGCGGCTGAAATAGAGCTCGCGGCCGTCGGCGGCCTGGATGAAGCCGTAGCCCTCCTCGAACAGCCGCGCCACGCGGCCGGCCGCCTCGGGCGCGTGGGCCTTGGTGTCGCCGCGCTGGCGGCGGGCGTAGTCTTCCAGCATGCGCTTGGCCGCGTCGAAGCCGTCGCGCAGCGCGACGTAGACGTCCTCGTGGGCGTCGCGGTCGGCGACGATGACGGAGCCCGGCACGTCGATGTCGATGCGCACGCGGTAGGGGCGGCCCTGGTGCTTGTGCTTGCCCGCCGGCTCGACCGTGACGCGGCAGCCGGTCACGTGGGGATGAAACTGCTCCAGCTTGGCGACGCGCTCGCGGATGTCGGCTTCGAGCGCCGGGCTCGGCGGCAGGTCGCGAAGCAGGATTTGCAGCGGTCGTTGCATGATGTCCTCCGTTCTGCGGGGCCTCAGCGGCGTCGCCGGGCCTCGTTGGTTTGTTCGCGCTCGGTGAGCTTCACGGCCGCGGCCAGCTCCTCGGCGATGATCTCGAGAATGTCGTCTAGGGCGACGATGCCGGCGAGCGCGCCGCCGTCGTCCACCACGGGCACGCGCCGCACGCCGCGCCGGCGCATGGTCTGCAGGATCTCGAACACGCCGTCGCCCTCGCGGGCGGTCACCAGCTCGGCCGCCATGATGTCGCCGACGGTCAGCGTGGCGGGATCGAGCCCCGGCGCGACCACCCCGATCGCGACGTCGCGGTCGGTGACGATGCCCACCGGCAGGCGCCGGCCGCCGCTCGCGTCCACCACGACGAGGTCGCCGACGTGGTATTCGCGCATCAGCTGCGCCGCCACGGCGACCGTGGTGTCTCGCGGCGTGACGACCACGTCGCGGATGCAGATTTCGCCGACGTTCATGCAGGCCTCGCTCGGGCTCCCGGGGCTGGCCCGCTCCCGGGCCAGTCGATGTCGCGGATCAGGGACGCTTGGTCCGGTTTCAGTGTCCCGCCGGGGCCGGCCTCCCGCCTTGATATATGTCAAGGCGGAACCCGCCGCCGGGCGCGGTTTAGAATGGCGGCATGAGCGATTACGTGGCGCTGATCCCGGCCGCCGGCGCCGGCATCCGCATGGGCGAGGCGGTCCCGAAGCAGTATCGCCTGCTGCTGGGCGAGCCGATGGTCGCGCACGCGGTGCGGGCGCTTTGGGCGTGCGCGGACATTCGCCGCGTCTACGTGGTCCTGGCGCGCGACGACCACGCCTGGGAGCGGTTCGACTGGAGCGGCTACGGCACCCGGCTCGTGGCGCTGCGCTGCGGCGGCGCGACCCGCGCCGAGAGCGTCGCCAACGGGCTCGCGGCGCTCGCCGAGGAAGTGGCGGAGGACGCCTGGGTGCTGGTCCACGACGCCGCGCGTCCCTGCCTGCGCCCGGCCCTCGTCGCGCGCCTCATGCACGAAATCGGCGAAGACGACGTCGGCGGCCTGCTCGCCGTGCCGGTCGCCGACACGCTCAAGCGCGCCGACGACACCGGCCGGGTCCTGCGCACCGAGCCGCGCGAAGGCCTGTGGCAGGCGCAGACGCCGCAGATGTTCCGCTGCGGCGTGCTGCGCCGCGCGCTCGCCGACAGCGCCGCCTCGCAGGTGACCGACGAATCGCGCGCCGTCGAGCTGCTGGGCCTGCGGCCGCGCCTGGTGGGCGGCGACCTGTCGAACCTGAAGGTGACTTTTCCGCACGACCTGCCGCTCGCCGAGCAGGTCCTGCGCAACCGGGAGGCGATGGATGAGGATCGGACAAGGCTTTGACGCGCACGCGCTGGTGGCGGGGCGGCCGCTCGTCATCGGCGGCGTCACGGTGCCGTTCGAGCGCGGGCTCGCGGGCCACTCCGACGCCGACGTGCTGCTGCACGCGGTGACCGACGCGCTGCTCGGCGCGGCCGGCCTCGGCGACATCGGCCGCCACTTTCCGGACACGGACGAGGCGTATCGCGGCGCCGACAGCCGCGAGCTGCTGCGCGAGGTCGCGCGGCGGCTGGCCGCGGCCGGCTACCGCGTCGTCAACGTCGACGCCACCGTGATCGCGCAGGCGCCCCGGCTCGCGCCCTACGTGGCGCGGATGGCCGCCAACATCGCGCAGGATCTCGGCGTGGTGGCGGCGGCGGTGAACGTGAAAGCCAAGACCACCGAGAAGCTGGGCTTCACCGGCCGCGGCGAGGGCGTCGCGGCCGAGGCCGTGGCGCTGATCGACAACGCATGAACGCGGGCGAGCGCCCGCTGCGCGTGTTCTTCGCGCTGTGGCCGGACGCGCCCGCGCGCCGCGCGCTCGACCAGGCTGCCCGCGCGATCCAGTCGCGCTGCGGCGGGCGCGCGATGCGCGCGCCCAACATCCATCTCACGCTGGTGTTCGTCGGTGACGTGGCGCCGACGCGCCTGCCCGAGCTTTGCGCCGCCGCGGCGACGGTGCCGGGCGACGCGGTGGCGATGGCGATCGACCGCGCCGTGTTCTGGCCGCGCCAGCGCATCGCCTGGGTCGGCCCCGCGCAGACGCCGGCCGCGCTGGCGGCGCTGGTGGCGGGGCTGGAGGAGCGCCTCGCGCAGGGCGGTTTCGCCTTCGACCGGCGCCCGTATCTGCCGCACGTCACGCTGGTGCGCAACGCGCGCTGCCGCGGCGAGCCGCAGCTCGCGGCGCCGATCGCCTGGAGCTCCGCGGAGTTCGTGCTGGCGCTGTCGACGCGCGACGCCGAGGGCGCCGCCTACGACCTCATCGGCCGCTGGCCGCTCGCGCCGCCGGCCCCGGCGTCGTGAACGCGGCGCTTCCCGCCGTCAGAGGAAGATGCAGGACTCGAGATGCCCGTGCAGCTCCTTCTGCGGCACCTTGGTGTAGTCCTTTTCGAAGCTGTCGCTGACCAGGTTCAGCGTGCGGGCATCCAGATGGTTGCGCAGCTCGCCCATGAACGCCGGCGGCGCCACCAGGATCAGCCGCTGGAACTCGTTGGTGGTACGGCCGTGCCCGAGCACGCGCGAGAGCTCGATCGCGAAGTGCTCGGCCTCGTGCTCCTTGGGCGCGGTCTGGGAGACGTAGCTGCCGTGCCCGTTGCCGCGGCTCTTGTTGTGGCCGGGGCGGTCGGAAACCAGCTGCGAGCCCTTTTCGCGGCTCGCGGCGTGGTCGAATTCCTTCAGTTTTTTCAGGCCTTTCTTGGGTCCGTCGTTGAGGTAGAGGTGGGCTTTGCTGGCGTTGGCGACCAGAATCCAGGTGTTTCCCATTCGACGCGCTCTCTCTGGGTGTTAATCGGAGAAGAAATCGGCGGGCAAAACCAGTGTAACGAAATCGCAACGGCGGGAGTAGCTTCCCGCGCCTGACGGATCGGACTAAGATCGAATCTATTTCCCGAGGGCACCGGCGGCAAAGCGGCAGCGTGCCCCGGCCGCGCCCGAGAGCCGGCGGCCGCGCCGAAGCAGGGCGGCCGCATCTTCGAATTCCCCTCCTAGCGGTGCGCGCCGTTGACCGCCTTGTGCCAGCAGTACACGCGCATCGGCGGCACGTTCAGAAGCTCCAGCTCGACGCGCGGCTTGCCGAACACGGCGCGCCCCAGCGTGCCGACGCGATCGCGCAGCTGGTAGGCGACGAAGCGCCCGCCGGGCGCGAGGCAGTCCTTGACCGCGCGGACGATCTCGATGCCGATGCGCGGCGGGATGGTGGAGAAGGGAATGCCGGAGACGACGACGTCGGGCGCGGCGTAGCCGTGGGACGACAGCGCCCGGGCGATGTCCTGCGCGTGACCATGGTGCACGGTCAGGCGCCGATCCGCGATCGCGCCGAGGATGCCGACGAAATGGCGGTCGAGCTCGATCGACAGCAGGCGCGCGTCGGGCGACATCGCGGCGAGCAGCGCGCGCGTCGTGCCGCCGGTGCCCGGGCCGAGCTCGACGACGGTGCGCACCGCGTTGACGCCGGCGATCTTGACCAGCCGGCGCTCGAGAAAGCGCGAGCTCGGGATGACGGAGCCGACCTGCCCCGGATGACGCAGAAAGCCCTGGAAGAAGGCGACGCGGGGGTCGCGGGCCGGTTCACGGACATCCCGTTTTTGCATGAAAACGCTCCCTTCTTGGCGGGGTGACTGGCATGCGCCAGGATAATTTAGCATACGACGCGCTCAGGCCGCCGGATCGCGGTCCGGCGCAAAAAAAGGGATCGAGTCCGGCGCGCTGGCGCCGCTGGTGACGGTGAAACGCATCGCCTCCTCGACGCTCCAGTCGAGCGGGGTGAGGCGGTCCAGCGGCACGATCTCGACGTAACCCGACGTCGGGTTGGGCGCCGTCGGCACGTACACCACGGCCAGATCGGCGCCGGTGGCGGCGTCCTTCAGTGTCCGCGTCACCAGCGCGACGACTCGCAGATCGGACGACGGAAACGCCAGCAGCGCGACGCGCTGGGCGTTGCCGGGCTTCTGCTGCAGCACCCGCACCAGCGTCTTGGTGCTGCCGTAGATCGCCTTCACCAGCGGGATGCGGTCCAGCAGCGACTCGAACCAGGCGAGCAGCCGCCGCCCCACCACGCGGCTGGTGCCCCAGCCGAGCAGGTAGAGCACGGCGAGCGTGAGAAACGCTGCCACGACGGACTCGAACCACGGCGCGCGCAGCCACTCGGCCGCCGACGGCGCGTAGGGATCGACGAACCGCGCCAGCGCGTACACGCCCGGCCGCCCGGTGCGCGAGAGCAGGCCGAGAAGGAAGTCGAAAACCAGGTAGGTCACCCACAGGGGCGCCACCACCAGCAGGCCGGCGACCAGGTAGCGTCCGGTGTGCCCGAACGGGCGCGGCGGGGAAATTTCCGTCATGGCGTTGCTCTCCGTGTCGCGAGATTCGAGATCCGGCGCCCGGCCGCGGCCGACGCCCGTGAGATAATCGGCGCATGGCGGCGTTGGCGACCTCCCGGCAGGCCCTGTCGCATCGGCTGTGCACCGCGCCGATGATGGACTGGTCCGACCGGCACTGCCGCTACTTCTTCCGCCAGCTCACGCGCCACGCGCTGCTCTACACCGAGATGCTGACCACGGGCGCGCTGATTCACGGCGACGCCGCGCGGCACCTCGAGTTCGACCCCGCCGAGCACCCGGTGGCGCTGCAGCTCGGCGGCAGCGACCCCGCGGAGCTGGCGGCGGCGGCGCGCCTCGGCGCGCGCCGCGGCTACGACGAGATCAACCTCAACTGCGGCTGCCCGTCCGAGCGGGTCCAGCACGGCGCGTTCGGCGCCTGCCTGATGCGCGAGCCCGAGCTGGTGGCCGACTGCCTTCGGGCGATGCAGGACGCGGCCGGCGTCCCGGTGAGCGTCAAGCACCGTCTCGGCGTCGACGACGTCACCGACTTCGACTTCGTGCGCCGGTTCGTCGAGATTCTCGCCGGCCGCGCCGGTTGCCGCACCTTCATCGTCCATGCGCGCAACGCCGTGCTCCGGGGCCTCTCGCCCAAGGAGAACCGCGAGGTGCCGCCGCTGCGCCACGACGCGGTCTTCCGCCTCAAGCGCGAGTTTCCGCAGCTCACCATCGTCCTCAACGGCGGCCTGCACGCGTGGCCGGAGATCGACGCTGCGTTGGACCACGTCGACGGGGTGATGCTGGGCCGCGCCGCGTATCACGACCCTTACCTGTTGACCGCCGCGGACCGTCGCGTGTTCGGCGCCGCGGCCGAGCCGCCCTCGCGGGCCGAGGTCGTGCGGGCGATGACCGCGTACGCCCGGCGGGAGGCGGCGCGCGGCACGCCGCTGCGGGCCATCACGCGCCACATGCTGGGGCTGTACCACGGCCAGCCCCGGGCGCGCGTCTGGCGGCGGCTGCTCTCCGACGCCGCCGGACTTGCCGAAGGGCGGCCCGAGCTGCTGCTCGACGCGCTCACCGCCGTCGAGCGCAACGCGCAGCCGGCGGCCGAGCCGGCCTGAGCGACGCCCCCGCGTCAGGCGGCCGTCAGGAAACCTGCCTTAACCTGCGAACATGGCGGGCGCGGACGTCGCGGCCGGACAACGCACGCGGGGTGGATCATGAAAACACGGTGGGTCTGGTTGCTGGCGGCGGCGGTGGCTGTCTCGCTCGCGGGTTGCATTTTCCCGGATCGGTGGGAGGCGCTGATCATCCCGGCGACCGGCAACGTCAAGGATCAGCGCATCGCCGGCAAGTTTCCGACCTACGAGCAGTGCCGGGCGAGCGCGCTGGAGGCGATCAAGGCCGAGCAGCCCGGCGCCCGCTACGAATGCCGCAAGAACTGCATGGTGGATCCTCGCAACACCACCAAGGTCGACTGCGCCGAAGTGAAGTCCTGAAACCGCAAGCCGCTGCGAAACGAGGGGACTCCTCCCCATCCTCCGGCAGCCGTCAGGCTGCCTTTTTTTTGCCGACTGCGACAGGATTGCCTGCCGCGGCCGCCTGGGGGAGACTGCTCGCCCATGCGCCTGCTGCTGGTGGAAGACGACGCGATCCTGGGCGACGGCCTTGCGCGGCTGCTGCGCGACGCCGGCTACGCCGTGGACTGGGTGAAGACTGGCAGGGCCGCCGAGGCGTCGCTCGGCGCCGAGGAGCCGGACGTGCTGGTGCTCGACCTGGAGCTCCCGGATCTGGACGGCATCGAGCTGCTGCGCCGGCTGCGCTCGCGGCGCTCCAGCGTCCCGGTGCTGATTCTGACGGCGCGCGACTCGGTTCCCGAGCGCGTCGGCGGACTGGATGTCGGCGCCGACGATTACCTGGTGAAACCGTTCGAGACGGCCGAGCTGCTGGCGCGGGTGCGGGCGCTGGCGCGGCGGCGCCACGGCGGCGCCTCCTCGCAGGTCAGCGTCGGCGCGCTGTGGCTCGATTTCGCCGCGCGGCGCGCCCGCGCGGGCGCGCGGTCGCTCGAGCTGGGCGCGCGGGACTGGCAGCTGCTGGAACTTCTGGCGCCGCAGCCCGGCCGCATCGTCGGCAAGGAGCAGATGCTGCGGGCGCTGTGCGCGTGGGGCGAGGAGATCACGCCGAACGCGGTCGAGCAGTACGTGCACCGGCTGCGCGCGAAGCTCGCGCCGGCCGCCGTGAACATCCGCACGGTGCGCGGGCTGGGCTACCTGCTGGAGCCGGTCGATGAAACCGCCGGCTAGCATCCGGCGCCGCCAGCTGGCGGCGCTCACGGGGCTGCTGGTCGTGGTCCTGGCGCTTGGCGCGCTGACCGCGTATGTCGTCGCGACGCGCGTCGCGAGCCGGGCTTTCGACGCCGGCCTGTTCAACAGCGCGCTGGCGCTGTCGAAGCGGGTCACCTTCACGGACGAGGGGCCGATCGTGGATCTGCCGCCGGACGTGCAGCAGCTGCTCAGCACCGATCGCTTCGACCGCATCTACTTCCAGGTGCGCTCGGCGCGCGGCGAGGTGCTGGCAGGCAGTCCCGAGCTCTTGCCGCCGCCGGCCGGGCCGGGCGAGGGCGGCCGGCTGTTCTACAACAGCTTCGCCGATGGCGCGCCGATCCGCGTCGTCGCCTACTTCGTCGCTACGGAGCGCGGCAGCTACTTGGTCCAGTTCGCCGAGACGCTCGTCAAGCGCGCCGCGACGGTCAACGAGATCCTGCTCGGCATCGTCATCCCGGTGACCGTGATGGGCGGCGTGGCGCTCGCGCTGGCATGGTTCGGCGTCGGGCACGCGCTGGCGCCGCTGCGCCGCCTGCGCGAGGAGATCGGCGCGCGATCGCGCCATGATCTGCGTCCCGTCGGCGAGGCGAGCGCGCCCGAGGAGGTGGCGCCGCTGGTGCGATCGCTGAACGGGCTGCTCGCCCAGCTGGCCGAGGCGATGGACGCGCAGCGCCGCTTCATCGCCAACGCCGCGCACCAGCTGCGCACGCCGCTCGCCGCGCTGCAGACGCAGGTGGAGCTGGCCGCGCGCGAAACGAATGCCGGCCGCCGGGC
>CAZGTK010000060.1:0-10127 GCA_964528415.1 uncultured Burkholderiales bacterium
ACGGGCGCCGAGGAAGTCCGGGATCGTGAACTGGCCGAACTTGCGCAGGAACGGCGCCAGCAGCAGCGCCACCAGCACGTAGCCGCCGGTCCAGCCCATGATGAAGGCGAGACCGTCGTAGCCCAGCAGGTACAGGCTGCCCGCCATGCCGATGAACGACGCGGCGGACATCCAGTCCGCCCCCACCGCCATGCCGTTGAAGAACGCCGGAACCCGCCGACCCGCCACGTAGTACTCGGCCACGTCGGCCGTGCGGCTCATGATGCCGATGCCGGCGTACAGGCCGATCGTAGCGAACAGGAAGATGTAACCGATGATCCGGTTCGGCACGCCCAGCTGCTCGAGAATCGCGAGGACGATGACGAACGCGATGAAGCCCCCCGTGTAGAAGCTGTAATACTTCTTGAGGGTCTGGTTGAACGTCGCTTGTGAGCTGACCGCCATGGTTATTCCTCCCCTTCCGCGACGCCGTACTCTCTATCGAGATTGTTCATGTAGCGCGCGTAGAACCAGATGATGAGCACGTAGATGATGAGGTTTCCCTGGGCGCCCATGTAGAAGGGCAGGGGGAACCCCAGGAACGTGATCGAGGCGAGCGGTTTGGCG
Source organism: uncultured Burkholderiales bacterium (assembly GCA_964528415.1). GTDB lineage: Bacteria > Pseudomonadota > Gammaproteobacteria > Burkholderiales > UBA6910 > DATIUV01. The sequence goes on from CAZGTK010000060.1 coordinate 607, forward strand.
AACCAGCCGATGACGTAGGTGACGAAGAACCAGATGGCGAGGAGTATCGACGTGACCCGGAGAGTCTTGCGCCAATACTCCACGTGCTTCTCGGTGAGCTGCATGTGAGTCCTCCTCTGGCGAGTTAGCGACGAAGGGCGAAACCGCTTTGTTTTTCTACACCTATCGTAAGCTAGAATAGCTTACAGAATCCTTACGGAACGGCTCGCGCCGGTCCGTCGCCCGGGCGATACTTTAGCAACAATTCCGGGCCGGCGGGCAATCTCCCATGCGGCAGTGCGGCACGGCGGCGGCGGGGGGGCGGCGCCGGTCAGCGGGGGCAGAGGGGACCATGCGCATTCTGGTGGTTGAAGACGATCCGGTGCTCGCCGAGGCGATCGAGTTTGCACTCAAAATCAATAATTACGCGGTCGACCGCGTGGCGAGCGGCCAGATCGCCGACGCTGCGCTGAAGCAGGGCGCCTTCGATCTCGCGATCCTGGACCTCGGCCTGCCGAGCGTCGACGGCCACGAGGTGCTTCGGCGGCTGCGCGCACGCAACGATCAGTTGCCGGTCCTGGTGCTCTCGGCCCGGGACGCCGCGGAGGAAAAGGCCAAGGCGCTCGACTCCGGCGCCGACGACTACCTCGCCAAGCCGTTCAGCGTGACGGAATTGCTGGCGCGGGTTCGCGCGCTGCTGCGGCGCGGTCAGTACGGCGCCGCGACCCGGGTGACCATGGCCGGCGTGTCGTTCGACACGGTGACCCGGACCGTCCAGGTCGAGGGCCGGACGGTGCCGCTTTCGGCCCGGGAAGTTGGCGTGTTCGAGATCCTGCTCCAGCACTTCGGGCGCATCGTCAGCAAGGACCTGCTGCTGGAGCGGCTGTACGGCTACGACGACGCCGCCAGCTTCAACGCGATCGAGGTCTACGTCCACCGGCTGCGCAAGAAGCTGGAGAAGAGCGGCATCACGGTGCGCACCTTCCACGGCCGCGGCTACCAGCTGGACCACGGCGCGTCGGAGTGAACTAGGCCTGGTAGTCCAGGGCCAGGCGACTCTGCAGCGCTTTCGTCTGCTTCAGCGACTCCTTGAGGATGGTGCGATCCAGCTGGTGCAGGGCGTCCGGGCGGATGCGGTTGCCCATCGCCTCGCCCCTTCGGCTCTGGTCGTACTGGTTGCGCAGCCGCAGGCTCTGGATGTAGAAAAACGCGTCGATCCACGCCTCCAGCTCCTCGGCCGGCACGTGCAGGGCCGGCGCGATCGCGCGCAGGCGCTGGGCCGTGTTGGTCGCGGCGACCCCCGTCGCCAGGCTGTAGATCCGGGCCGCGTCGACGAACGGCATCGCACCGTTCAGCTTGAGGTCGATCGTGCCCTTGTGCTCGCCGCTCCCTTCGACGACGAAATCGCGGAACAACCCCAGCGGCGGGCGGTTGGTGAGCGCGTTGGCCGCCATCTGGTGCAGGAACTTGGGGTTGGCCCGGGCATGCTTGTGGAGCCACGCCCTGAGGTCCTCGGCCAGCCGCGCGGCGCCGTGAAGCGCGCGGAAATCGAAGAAGATCGAGCCGTGCAGCAGCGCTTCGGGGTCGCCGCTGTCGATCCAGCGCGCGAACTGGGCGCGCCACTCGGCGGCGCTCAGGCACCAACGCGGGTTGCTGGCCATAATGCCGCCCTTACACAGCGGAAAACCGCAGGCGTCCAGGCCCCGGTTGACGCGCTCCGCCACCGGCAGCAGCAGCTGGCGCGCCCCGTCCGGCGTCATGCCGGGCGGCGGCTCGAAGATGATGCCGTTGTCCTGGTCCGTGGACAGCGTCTGCTCGAGGCGGCCTTCGCTGCCGAGCGCCAGCCAGCAGAACTCGATGCCCTGCAGGTCCACGCCGCCGAATTCCAGCTCCAGCAGGCGCTCGGTCAGCAGATCGTTGAGCGAGGCGATGAACTGGGTCAGCTGCTCGGCGGACACGCCCTGCTCGAGCATGGCGCGCGCCAGCGAGCGGACGTCGTCCGCGAGGGGGATCAGCGTGTCCAGGCTGGCTGCCTGCTGGATGTCGTGGGCCAGCTGCCGCAGGCTGACGCGCTGCAGGTTGAACAGATCGCGCTCGGAGACGACGCCGGCGATGCGGCCGTCGTCGACCACCACGACGTGGCGGATGCCGCGGCGGACCATCGCCAGCGCGGCCTCATACGCGGTGGCGTGAACGGGCAGCATGGCGACGTCCCGCGTCATCACGTCGGCAACCGGGCGGCCAAGGTCGGCGCGCGGCAGGGCAACGCGCTTGAGCACGTCCTGCTGGGTAAAGATGCCCGCGGGCCTGCGCTCCTCGTCCACGGCAACGACCGAGCCGATGCCCTGCTCGGTCATGACCCTGAGCACCGACTCGATCGAGTCTTCGGGTCGGCAGGTGACCGGCGCGCGGCGCAGCACGGTGGAAAGCAGGCGGTCCATCGGCGAGCGCTCGCGGTTCGCCGCCATGCTGCTTTCGTGGAGCAGGCGCTTCGAGCGCTCCAGCAGGCTCGCCAGCCGCCGCGTGCAGAAGTCGCGAAACGGCACGCTGCGCTCCTTGAGCTGGCGGAACACGGGCTCGGGCAGGAGATGGCAGACGGTGTCCTCCAGTGCGCGGTAGACGCTGGAAACGGGGCTGCCGGACATCAGCGGGCCGAGGGGAAAGCATTCGCCGACGCCGATCCGCAGGTCGGCGGCGCCTTCCGGGCCGCCGGTCGGCTTCTGCGACAGGACGCTCCCGCTGGCGACGATGTAGAGATGCCCGGGCACGCCCGCCGCCGGCGTCAGGATCGCCGCATCCTTCGGCCAGCGGCGGGTTTCGACGCCGGCGGCGAGGAAGTCCAGATCCTCCGCCGCCATGGCGTCGAACGGCGCGTAGCGGACCAGGGTGGCGACGACTTCGGCAGGGGTGGCCATGGCGGTGCGGTTCCTCGGGCTGTATCTAGTATTTGACGCGCGCGTAGAAGGTTTGCTCCGCGGCCTCGCGCGCCTGGCGCAGCGTGCGGATGCCCATCGCCGCCAGCAGCGGGATCATGCGCAGGAACACCTCGCCGGTGACGATCGCGTCGCCGAGCGCCGTGTGCCGTCCGACGACGCTGATGCCGAGGCGCTCGGCGATGGCTTCCAGCTTGTGGGCGTTCTGGTTCGGATGAAGGACGGCGGACAGGAGCAGGGTGTCCAGCACCGGCTGCGTGAAGCGCACGCCGGTCGCGTCCTCCTTGAGCTGCAGAAAGCGCAGGTCGAACGCCGCGTTGTGGGCCACCAGCACGGTGTCCTCGCAGAACCGGTGGAACGCCGGGAGCACGCGCTCGATGGTGGGCTGGCCGGCGAGCATCGACGGCTGGATGCCGGTGATGGCGATCGACTCCTTCGACATTCGCCGGCGCGGGTCGATCAGCTGCTCGAACGCCTCGTGCGACAGCAGGCGGCCGTTGACGATGCGCACGGCGCCGATCGAGATGATCTCGTCGCCGGCGGACGGCTCGAGACCGGTGGTCTCGGTGTCGAACGCGGTGTAGGCGAGCTCGGCGAGCGGCCGGTCGTCGAGCTCGGGCACCTGGCCCGGCTGGTGGAACAGGTCGAAGTCGTAGAACTCCGGGCGGCTGTCGGTCACCGGGCGGCGCGCAAGGCGCGCGCCGGGCTCGCCCGCGAGCGGCAGCAGAAAGCGGATGTAGCCGGTCTGGGTCGCCTTCTCGCGCTGGTACCAGACCTCGCCGGCATGCCGCTGCACCACGTCGCGCACGCTGAGCGGGCTCACCTCGCCACCCATGGTGAGGGGCTCCTCGTGCCACGCGTTGACGGTTTCGGTGGATACGACCAGTCCCGGCCAGCGCAGGTCGAGCGACGCGTGGCGCTCGTCCGCGGACGCGCCGAGGTGCAGGCGCGGCACGTCGAACTCCTCCTTGAGCCGCCGGCCCAGGTAGGTGAGGCACTGCACCAGCGCGTGACTGTCGAGCCGCAGCCAGAGGTCCGCGGCGACGTCGTCCAGCCGCACCGGAATCCCGACGCGATCCTGCAGGCGGCGCTGCGCGGCGGCGAGGAAATCGGCGGCGGCGATCTCCTCCAGGCGCCACTCCGCCTTCAGCGCGTCGGCGTAGCGGGCCAGGGCGCGCTCGATTCGCGCGGAGAGGGCCGCGGCCTCGTCGCCGATGACGCCGATGAAGCGGTGCTGGCGCTCCGCCTCCATGTCGGGAAACGCCTGCAGCGTCTCCACCGCCGCGCGGATGTTGGCGAGCGAGGCGCGGTTGCCCTCGGCCAGTTCGTTCACCAGCGCGTCGCGCTGGCCGCCCGCCTCGACCGCCCGGGTCACGTCCTCGATGGTGAGCACGAAGCCGGTCACGCGGGACTCGCGGTCCAGCACCGGCACTAGGGTTACCCGGACCAGGCGGCCCGCGTCCGTCGCGGTGACGAACTGCGAGATGGCGTGATCCTGGGCGCGCGCGAGGCGGTCGTGGACCGTATCCAGCGCATGGGTGATCACGCCGCGGTCGAACACGCCGAAGATCGACCGCCCGAGGCCGAGGTAGCCGTGGGCCCCGCCGGCGTCGCCGGCGGCGTGGAGCAGCTGGCGGGCGCTGTCGTTGTAGAGCAGGACTTGGCCCTCGATGTTGCACACGACGACGCCCTGCGCCAGCTCCGACATCAGGGCCGCCAGGCGGTTTTTCTCTTGTTCGAGCGAGGCCTTGGCCTCGGCGATGCGGGCCTCGACGTCTTCCTGCAGCGCTGCCTTCTGATCCGCCAGCCGGTTGACGAGCGCGGCGAGCTCCTTCAGCTCGGCGGGGCCGCGCGGCGATGCCCGGTGGCCCGGATTGGCTTCCGCCATCACGCGCAGGTCCTCGGCCAGCGCGCGCGGCGCCACCACGAACGGTTGCACGAGCAGCCGCGCCGCCAGAAACAGCAGCGCCGCCACCGCCAGCCCCGTGAAGACGAGGATGTCCGCGCGCGGCGCCACCAGCGCCAAGAGGGCGCCGCGCTCGGCGGGGGGCAGATTCGACCAGAGCATGCCCCACAGCGCGGCCACCGCGCCGGTTGCGACGAGGACCAGCGCGGCTGCGGCGACCGCCAGCTTGAGGCGTGGGCTCAAGGCGCTTCCCCGAGCAGCTCCCGCACGCGCGCCAGCAGGTCCTTGGTCGAGAACGGCTTGGTCACGTAGGCGTCGGCGCCGAGCGCGAGGCCCTTGGCGACTTCCGTGTCGCGGCCCTTGGCGGTCAGCATGACAATCTTCAGGTCGCGCAGCTCGACGTCCTGGCGCAGCTCCTGGCAGATCTCGAAGCCGGTCTTCCCCGGCAGCATGACGTCGAGCAGGACGAGCTCGGGATGAAACGAGCGAACGGCCGGAATCACCTCGTCGCCGGTGGCGGCGACGCGGGTTTCGTAGCCGTGACGCTCCAGCAGGAATTCGAGCGAAACGACGATGTTGGGCTCGTCGTCCGCGATCAGGACACGTCTGCCCATGCGGTTAGCTCCTTTGGTGGTCGGTTCGGGGCGTCTGTCCGCCGGCGGCCGCGTCGGCGCTCCGCACCGGGATGGTAAACGAGAAGGTGGCGCCCTGGCCCGGGGTGCTCTCGACCCACAGCCGGCCGCCGAAGTGCTGGATGATCTGGCGGCTGATCGGCAGTCCGAGGCCTGTGCCCTGGGGGCGGATGTAGCCGGCCTGGCGGAACTTCTCGAAGATCAGGCGCTGATCCTCGGGCCGGATGCCGACGCCGTTGTCCGCGACGTCGACGCGCAGGCAGTCGTCCTGGCGGTGCAGGCGGACCTCGACGCGGCCGTGCAGCGGCGCGCAGAACTTCACCGCGTTGGACAGCAGGTTGAGCATGACCTGCGTCAGGCGATCGCGGTCGGCAACGACGTGCGGCAGATCCGGATCGAGGCGCGTCTCCAGGAGAACCTGCTTCTCGCGGAAGATCTGCGCGGTGGCGTCCACGGCGTCCTCCACCAGCTCGCGCAGGTCGAACTCGGCGTTTTGCCAGTCGGCGCTGCCGGACTCGAGCTTGGCAAGATCCAGGACCTGGTTGATCAGGCGGGTCAGGCGCTCGCTTTCCTTGATGATGATGCCGAGGAAGCGCTGGCGCTCGGCCTCCGCGAGGTCGGGGTTGTCGTGCAGGATCTCGGTCAGCGCCCGGATCGAGGTGAGCGGCGTGCGCAGCTCGTGCGTGACCGTCGAGATGAAGTCGTCCTTGAGCCGGTCCAGTTCCTGCAGCCGGTCGTTGGCGGCCTTGAGCTCGGCGGTCGCCGCCTCCAGCTCGCGCGACTTCTGCTCCAGCTGCCGGCTGTAGGCGATGACCTGCGACGCCTCGTCGAGGATGCCCAGCACCTCGTCCATCGTGAGCGGCTCCTCCTGCACGGTCGAGGCCACCATGACGCGGGCCGAGGCGGCGCCGATGGCGCCCGCGAGCAGCGTCTCGGCGTAGTGCACGAGGTCGGCGTCCGCGCGCAGGTCCTCCACCTTGTCGACGCCGCGGCGCCTGGCGTAGCGACGCAGCGCCTCGTCGGCGCGCGCGGCGCCGAGGAAGCGGCGCAGCAGCGGGCGCAGCTCCTCGACCGAGGCGATGCCGCGCCAGAAGCGCGGTCCGCCCGACTCGACGGTCTTCTTGAACACGTCGACGAACAGCGTGGCCTGGCTGTGCTCGGCGACGGTGGGGCGGGTGTAAAGGCTGAACACGATGTAGCAGCCGATGTTGGCGAGCATGCTCCAGAACAGCGCGTGCGTGATCTGATCCAGGCCGGCGAGCCCGAACAGCTCCAGCGGCTTGAGCAGCTCGATCGCGAAGGGCCCTTGCTCCATGAGGCTGATGGGAATCCAGCCGGAGCGTGCGAACGACGGCAGCAGCAGCGTGTAGCCCCAGACCAGGAAACCCGCGCTCAGGCCGGCAACCGCGCCGGCGCGGGTCGCCCCCTTCCAGTACATGCCGCCGAAGAAAACCGGCGCGAACTGGGCGACGGCGGCGAACGAGATCAGGCCGATCGAGACCAGCGCATAGGCCTCGCCGGCGAGCCGGAAGTAGAGATAGCCGAGGAGCAGGATGCCGATGATGGCGCCGCGGCGGATGCCGAGCAGCAGGCCGGTCAGGTCCGGTCGCTCGGTCAGCCGCAGCGCGCGCCAGCGCAGCAGCACCGGCATCACGAGGTCGTTGCAGACCATCGTCGAGAGCGCGATGGTCTCGACGATGACCATCCCGGTGGCGGCGGAAAGCCCGCCGATGAAGGCGAGCAACGCCAGCAGCGCCTGGCGCTCGGCGATCGGCAGCGTCAGCACGAAGGTGTCGGCGTCGACCGACCCGCGCGGGAAGTGGAGCAGGCCGCCGAAGGCGATCGGCAGGACGAAGATGTTGATGACGAACAGGTACAGCGGGAACAGCCAGATCGCCTTCACCAGGTGCTGTTCGTTGACGTTCTCCACCACCGAGATCTGGAACTGGTGCGGCAGCAGCATGATGGAGAGCATCGACAGCACCGTGAGGGATGCCCAGGTGCCGTAGTTGCCGGCGGCGCCGCCGACCGTGAGCAGCGAGGCGAGCTCGGGGACGGCGGCGGCGCGGGCGAAGACGTCGGCAAAGCCGTTGTACATGCCGAAGGTCACGAACAGTCCGACGGCGACGAACGCCACCAGCTTGACGAGGGACTCGAACGCGATCGCCGCCACCATGCCCTCGTGGCGCTCGGACGCGTCAAGGTGGCGCGTGCCGAAGACAATCGTGAACGCGGCCAGCAGCATGGCGATGTAGAAGGCGCTGTCGCCGACGGGCCCGAGGTCGCCATGCTCGACCGGCGAGGTCACCTCCGGAAACGCGAGCAGCAGGGTGAAGCTGTTCGACACGGCCTTCAGCTGGAGCGCGATGTAGGGCACGATGCCAATGACCGCGATCACGGTGACCAGCCCCCCGAGCAGCTGGCTCTTGCCGTAGCGCGAGGAGATGAAGTCCGCGATCGAGGTGATGCGGTTGGCCTTGCTGATGCGGATGATCTTGCGCATCACGAACCACCACAGCGCGACCATCAGCGTCGGCCCGAGATAGATCGGCAGGAAGCCGATGCCGGTGCCCGCGGCGCGGCCGACGCTGCCGTAGAAGGTCCAGGAGGTGGCGTAGACCGCCAGGGACAGCGCGTAGATGTAGGGGTTGGCGATAATGCTGCGGCCGGCGTCCGCCCGGCGGTCGCCGTAATAGGCGATGGCGAACAGCACGCCCAGGTAGGCGAACGAGCACAGCAGGATGACCCAGCCCTGGAGCATGACCGTGGCGGTTGCTCGCGCGCCGCGCTCAGCCGCCGCGGCGCTCGATCACCCAGGCCATGAGGCCGATCAGCAGGCCCCAGGCGCCGAAAATATAGGCGTACAGCAGGGGGATGCCGAGCACCCGGGTGTCGCTGTTGAACAGGTCCAGAAGCGGATAGTTGAACAGCAGCAGGCCGGCCAGAAACAGCGCGATCAGGCGCTGGCCCGTCAGGCTCGATCTCATGCTTCCCCCTCCCCGAGGTTCATGCCCCGGCCATTATTTCGGCTGGCGCGCAGCCTGGCAATCGGCGCGCTCAAACGGCTTGTGCGTCGAGCCAGATCGCCAGTCCCTGGGCGTTGAGATCGATATCCATTCCCAGGAGCGCGCGGATCTCGTCGTCGCCGAGGGTCACGCCGTGGCGTCGGGCTTCCGCCAGCAGCAGCGCCTCCATCCCGTCGCGCAGCGCCCGCGGCGTGTCGGGGGCGGCGCCCGCCCGGCGGCCGAGTGCGACGTAGTCGTCGAGCAGCCGATGCAGCGTGGCGGCGTGATCCGCGACGTGGCCGATCCGGCTGTAGTGGGTGACGAAAACCTGCCGTGGCTTAAGGCCGGCGATGCGCGAGATCGATGCGTGGGCCGCCTCGGGCTCGAACTGGGTCGGCGTCGAGGTCGGAAAGATGAACTCGCGACCGGCGATGTCGAACTCGCGGTACGAGATGCCGAACGTGTCGCCGGCAAACACGGAGCGGCTGACCGGATCGTGGATGCAGTAATGGTGTCGGGCGTGACCGGCGGTGTGGAAAAGGTGGAACGCGCGGCCGGCAAGCTCGATCCGCAGGCCGTCGTCGGCGATGACCGTGCGCGCCTCGGGAACCGGCACCACCTCGCCGTAAAGGCGGCGGAACTCCGCGTCGCCGTAGACGGCCCGCGTGCCGGCGACGAGCCGGGCCGGATCGTTCAGGTGGCGCGCTCCGCGGGGATGCACGACGACGCGCGCCGCCGGCAGGTGGCGGAGCAGGGCGCCGGCGCCGCCCGCGTGATCGAGGTGCACGTGCGTGACGAGAATCCACTCGACGGCATCGCGCGGCACCGCCAGGATCTCGAGGGCCTCCAGCACCCTCGGCACCGAGCCGCTGGTGCCGGTGTCGACGACGGCGGCGCGGCCGCCTTCGACGACGAGATGAATGGCGTCGAGCCTCGGCCGCACGTAGCCCGAGTCGACCGCGTAGATGCCGTCGCTCCAGGCGGTGAGAAAGTCCGTCGCCACGAAAGAGGGACGGGACGCCGAAGCGTCCCGTTTGTTTTTCCTTTGGCCGGGTACGAAACCCGG
>CAZGTK010000061.1:0-9984 GCA_964528415.1 uncultured Burkholderiales bacterium
GCATGACCGACGGCCAGGGCCGCACCGTGGATTTCAAGAACACGGTGGTGGTGATGACCTCCAACCTGGGCAGCCAGATGATCCAGCAGATGGCCGGCGACGACTACCAGGTGATCAAGCTGGCGGTCATGGGCGAGGTGAAGAACTACTTCCGGCCCGAGTTCATCAACCGCATCGACGAGGTGGTGGTGTTCCACGCGCTCGACGAGAAGCACATCCAGTCGATCGCGCGCATCCAGCTCGGCTACCTGGACAAGCGGCTGGCGGCGATGGACATGCGCCTGGAGGTGACCGACGCGGCGCTCGCGGAGCTCGCCAAGGCCGGCTTCGACCCCGTGTTCGGCGCGCGGCCGCTGAAGCGGGCGATCCAGGGCCAGATCGAAAACCCGCTGGCGAAGCGCATCCTGGAAGGCGAGTTCGCCGCCAAGGACACCGTGCGCGTCGACGCCGCGAACGGCCGGATCGTGTTCGGCAAGGCCTGAGCGGCGCTCAGGCGGACGGCGCGGGCGCGGCCTCCGGGGGCCGCGTCCGGTGCGCCTCCCACCATTCGGTCGCCTTGCTCTGGCTCCACGGATACCAGGCGGCCAGGACGTAGATCACCACCAGCACGTCCTCCATGCGCTGCGGCCGCTCGGCCGGGCTCTTCGCCAGGCAGCGCACCACCAGATTGTCGAGCTCCTCGGGGATCTCCTGCCCGGTAAACGCGCTCGGCCGCGGCGGCGGGGCGTTCAGCACCTGGTTGGTGAGGTCGAGGTCGGTCTCGGCCTCGAACACCTTGCGCGCGGTGAGCAGGTAGAACGCCACCGCGCCGACCGAGTAGATGTCGGCGCGCACGTCGGCGTCGGCCGGGTTGCGAATCCGCTCCGGCGCCATGTAGGTGGGCGTGCCGAGCACCTTCAGGAACTTGGTGATGTCGCGCGGATCGGGGCGGTCGAGGTCCTTCACCAGGCCGAAGTCCAGCACCTTGACGACATCGTATTCGCCGCCGCGCTCGCACAGCATGATGTTCTGGGGCTTGATGTCGCGGTGGATCAGGCCGCGGTTGTGGGCCTCGCGCAGCGAGCCGCACAGCTGGCGCAGGATCGCGATCACGCGGGTGGCCGGCACCGGGCCCCCGCTCGTGACGAGCTGCTCCAGCGTGATGCCGTCGAGGTACTCCATGGCGTAGAAGAAAACGCCGTCGCGGGTCCGGCCGTAGTCGTAGATCTCGATCGTGTTGGGGTGGGAGAGCTGGCTCGCCAGCTGCACCTCGCGCTCGAAGCGGGCGATCATCTCGTCGTTGGCGACGCTGGGCTTGAGCATTTTCACCGCGGTGGGGCGCTTCAACAGGGCGTGGCGCGCGAGATAGACGCGGCTCATGCCGCCCTCGCCGATCTCCTTCTCGAGCGCGTAGGGACCCAGGCGGCGGGCCTCGCCGACCTGGCGCCTGAGCCGCAGCATCGAGAACGAGGAGAGTAGCGCCGTCGGCACCGCCAGCAGCAGCAGGGCGAACGCGACGCCGAACAGGACCAGCAGATAGGTGAGCGGCGCGTATGCCTCGCCGGCGTCCACCTCGAGCGCGACGCCGAGGTCGTACTCGGGCAGCCATTTCCACGCCCCCACCACCTCGGCGCCGCGGTAGTTCCGGTACGGCTCCAGGATGATGCCGCGCATCGCCTCCGCCTGACCCCTCGAGCGGGCCGAGATGGCCTGGTCGGCGAGCCGCGTGAGCGGCCACGCCGCCGGGCTCAGGTCCGGGCGGTGGCCCTCGGCGAGGTCGCCCCCCGGGTCGCGGATCAGCACCGGCGGCGCCGCCTCGGCGGGCGTCGCCGGCGGCAGCAGGCCCGCGTCGCGGAGCACCCCGGCGTAACGGCTCCGCGACAGCATCACGGCGGAGGCGTCGAAGGCGTAGGCCTCGCCCGTGCGGCCGACGCGCGCAAGCCCCAGCAGGCGGGCGAACTCGCCGTCGGCGCGGCGGGCGAGGGCCAGAATCGCGATCACCTCTCCGGTCGCCCCGCGCACGGGCGCGGCGATCCACAGCACCGGCTGCTCGAACGCGGGCAGCGGGGGGGTCAGGCTGTGCTCGGGACCGCGCAGGGGCGGGATGAAGCGGGTTTCCCCGGCCAGCACCGGCGAGAGCAGCGACATCGTTGCCGGGGGAACGCGCACGCCGGAATACTCGCGGTAGCGGGTCGCGAGCACGCGCCCGTCCCGGCTCACGACCTTGGCGGTGACCGCGCCGATTTCGCTCAGGAACGGCTGGAGCAGGTCGAACAGCTCCGTGCGCGCCGGACGCTCCCACAAAGCATCCGCGGGCGGCGCGCCGCGCCGCGCCGCGGCGGCGATCTGCTCGACGGCGGCGCGCACCCGGGCGGAAGCCGCCCAGCGCGCGGCGTCGCGGCGCTGCTGCTCGATCCAGAGCCGCAGCGCGTTGGTTTCGGCGTCGATGACGGTGGCGAACTCGGCGGCGCGAATGTCGCGCAGCGACTGGCGCACGCCGAAATAGGCCCACAGCGCCAGCAGCGTCAGCAGCAGGAGGGCGGCGGCGAGCGCGAGCGTGCGCCGGCGCGGCGTGTCGACGAGCTTCTCCGCGCCGGGGGCCGCCGCGCGCGCGGGCTCCTCGCCGACCGCCTTGTGGATCAGGCTCGGCGTGCGCTTGCCCGCGCTTGTGCCGGGTTCCGTCATGGTGCCCCATTCGGCAAGCTGATGAGCGTCTTATACTCCAGGGCGCGGACCGCGGCCAGCGCCCCCCGGGTATAATGGGGCGCTTCCGATTCGAGCGGCTCGAAGCCGCCTTCCGACCCGTCACCGTTCCAAGCATGCCCGAGCCGCACGCCGCCGCCTCGCCGCCGTCCCCGTGGGTGACCCGCTGGGGCCAGCTGTTGCCGACCGGCAGCCGCGTGCTGGACGTGGCCGCGGGCGGCGGACGGCACAGCCGCTGGCTCGCCGCGCGCGGGTGCCGGGTCGAGGCGGTCGACCGCGACCCGGAGGCGCTCGCCGCGCTGGCGGACTGCGCTGGCGTCGTCACGCGGGCGGCGGACCTCGAAGGCGGTCCCTGGCCGTACGACGGCGAAAAGTTCGACGGCATCGTCGTCGCCAATTACCTGCACCGGCCGCTGTTCCCGCGCCTGCGCGCGGCGCTGGCCGCCGGCGGCGTCCTGATCTACGAGACGTTCATGGTGGGGAACGAGCGCTTCGGCCGGCCTTCTAACCCGGACTTCCTCCTGCGCCCCGGCGAGCTGCTGGCGCTTGCGGCCGGGCTGCAGGTGGTGGCGTACGAGGCCGGGCGGACCGGCGCGCCCAAGGCCGCCGTCGTCCAGCGCCTTTGCGCGATCGACGCGCGCGAACCGGCCGAGCTGCCGGCGCCGCGCTAGGCGTCGTTTCGGCGCGCAACCCGATTGGCTACAATGAGCGTTTTTCTGGCGGCCGAGCATGATTAAGGGAAGTCTGGTCGCCATCGTCACCCCGATGCACGACGATGGCAGCCTCGATCTCGAGCGTTTCCGGGGGCTGATCGACTGGCATGTCGATCAGGGCACCGACGGCATCGTCGTGGTGGGCACGACCGGCGAATCGCCGACGGTGGATTTCGACGAGCACCGCTCGCTGATCCAGGTCGCCGTCGAGCACGCGGGCGGGCGCGTCCCGGTCGTCGCCGGCACCGGCGCCAACGCCACGCGCGAGGCGATCGAGCTCGCGGCCTACGCCAAGGAAGCGGGCGCGGACGCCAGCCTGTCGGTGGTGCCGTACTACAACAAGCCGACGCAGGAGGGCCTGTACCGGCACTTCAAGGCCATCGCGGAGGCGGTCGACATCCCGCAGATCCTGTACAACGTGCCCGGCCGTACCGTGGCCGATCTCGCCAACGACACCGTGCTGCGCCTGGCGCAGATTCCCAACATCGTCGGCATCAAGGACGCCACCGGCGTGATCGAGCGCGGCGCCGACCTGCTGCGGCGCGCCCCGCCGGGGTTCGCCGTCTACAGCGGCGACGACGGCACCGGCCTCGCGCTGATGCTGCTGGGCGGCCACGGCGTGATCTCGGTGACGGCCAACGTCGCGCCGCGGCTCGTGCACGAGATGTGCGCCGCCGCGTTCGCCGGCGAGCTGGCGCGGGCGCGGGACATCAACAACCGGCTGCTGCCGCTGCACAAGCAGCTGTTCATCGAAGCGAACCCGATCCCGGTCAAATGGGCGGTGGCGCGCATGGGGCTCATGGGCGAGGGCATCCGCCTGCCGCTGACCCCGCTGGCGCAGTCCTGCCACGAGCCGGTGCTGGCGGCGCTGCGCCACGCCGGGATCGACGTGTGAGCGCGACGAAGGAGGTTCGGGCAATGAGGAGAACAGCGACGGCGATGCTCGCCGTGGCGGTCGTGCTGGCCGGCGGCTGCGGCGGCCAGTGGACCAAGACCGACATCGACTACAAGTCCCAGCGCAAGACCGATCCGCTCGAGGTGCCGCCCGACCTGACCGCCCCCGGCGCGAGCGATCGTTACACCGTGCCCGAGTCGGGCGCGCGCGGACCGGCCACGTATTCCGCCTACAGCGCGGAGCGCGGCACGCGCCCGCAGCAGTCGGGCGTTGCCACGCTGGTGCCGACGCAGACCGGGAGCGTGCGCATCGAGCGCGCCGGCAGCGATCGCTGGCTGGTCGTCAACGAGCCGCCGGAAAAGGTCTGGCCGGTCGTCAAGCAGTTCTGGCAGGAGCTCGGCTTCGTCATCCTGACCGAGATTCCCGAGGCCGGCGTCATGGAGACCGACTGGGCAGAGAACCGCGCCAAGATTCCGCAGGATCCCGTGCGCAACATGCTCGGCAAGGTTCTCGACAACCTGTACAGCACCGGCACGCGCGACAAGTTCCGCACGCGGCTCGAGCGCGTGCAGGACGGCAAGGCGACCGAGGTCTACATCAGCCATCGCGGCATGGAGGAGGTGCTCGTCGGCACCAATCCCTCGGCGGCGGACTACTCGGTCTGGCAGCCGGTGCCGCCCGATCCCGGCCTCGAGGCGGAGATGCTCTCGCGCCTGATGGTGCGCTTCGGCGTCGAGCAGGAGCGCGCCAAGGCGATGGTGGCGAGCGCCGCGGCGGGCGAGCCGCAGGCGAAGCTCACCCAGGGCGCCGGCGGATCGCCGGGCCAGCTCGCCCTGGTGGACCAGTTCGACCGCGCGTGGCGGCGGGTCGGCCTGGCGCTCGACCGCACCGGCTTCACCGTCGAGGATCGCGACCGCACCAACGGCGTCTATTTCGTTCGCTACGCGCCGGTGGAGACCCAGCCGAAGAAGGAGGAGGGCTTCCTCTCCAAGCTGGCGTTCTGGCGCAGCGACGACACCGGCGTGCGGCCCGAGCAGTACCGCATCCAGGTGCAGCCCGAGGAGCCCGGCACCCGCGTCAAGGTGCTCGACAAGGACGGGCGGCCGGCCCAGACCGAAACCGCCAACCGCATCCTCGGCCTGCTCTACGACCAGCTGAAGTGACGGGCGTCATGGGGAATGGGTAATGGGTGATGGGCAGGGCGCGAGACCGAGAGACCGTGCGCGCCGCCGCCCATAGCCGATTCCCCATCGCTCATCGCCCGTGACGATGCGCTTCGCCTCCCTCGGCAGCGGGAGCCGCGGCAACGCGCTGGTGGTGGAGGCGGACGCGACCCGCGTGCTGCTCGACTGCGGCTTCGGCCTGCGCGACGTCGAGTTGCGGCTCGGCCGCCTCGGCCTCGCGCCGGAAGACCTGCACGGCATCGTCGTCACGCACGAGCACGAGGACCATGCCGGCGGCGTCGCCCGGCTCGCCTCGCGCCACGACATCCCGGTCTGGCTCACCCACGGTACGCAGCGCGCGCTGGAGCGGGCGCTGCCGCCGGGGCTTGACCTGCACCTGATCGACAGCCACGACCGTTTTGCGGTGGGCGATCTCGGCATCGAGCCGTTCCCGGTGCCCCACGACGCCCGCGAGCCGGTCCAGTTCGTGTTCTCCGACGGCGCCGCGCGGCTCGGGGTGCTGACCGACGTTGGCGCGCCGACGCCGCACATTCGCGCGCGCCTGACGCGCTGCCACGCCCTGGTGCTGGAGTGCAACCATGATCGCGCCATGCTCGAGAGCGGGCCTTACCCGCCGAGCCTGAAGCGGCGCGTCGGCGGCGCGTTCGGCCATCTCGCCAACGACGCCGCGGCCGACATCCTGGCGAGCCTCGACAACGCGCTGCTGCGCCACGTGGTGGCGGCGCACCTGTCGCAGAAGAACAACTCGCCGGCGCTGGCGCGCGCCGCGCTCGCCGGCGCGCTCAACTGCGCGCCGGACTGGATCGCGGTCGCCGATCAGGACGCGGGGTTCGGCTGGCGCTCGCTCGAGGGCTGCTGAGCTCCGTCCGAGCGGTTGCCGCCATCGCAGGACCAGCGCGATGGCCTTGCCCCGGCGCTAGAGGCCGAGCGTGGTGCCGGACAGCGCCGGGCGCGAAGCCTCCCAGATCTCGTTGAAGCGGTGCAGCAGCGGCTCGGCCCCCTGCGGGTCCGCCAGCGCCAGCAGCGCGCGCGAGTCGTCCATGTGGAAGCGGTGCAGGTAGTGGGCGTCGTCCACCAGGAGCAGGGGGTCGGCCGCGTGGCGCGCGTGCTCGAGCGTCTGGTGGACCTGCACGCCGTGGCTGAAGTGGCGCAGCAGCTGCACGAGGCGCGGACAGCGTCCCTCGAGATAGGCGACCTCGTGCACCACGATCTGCAGCCGGTTGCTGCGGTTCGCGAGCAGGAACGCGCGCAGCAGCTCGATCCGCTCGGGCGAGTTGTAGCCGAGGTGCTCCAGGTCGCGATCGAAGATGCGCACGTTGCGCTGCGCGAACGCCAGCACGCGGTCGATCGCCGCGATGTACTCCCGGTTTCCCTCGAGCCTCTCGTGATGCGGGCCTTCCATGGCGCGTCGTGTCCTTGGCGGGCGGCGGGATCAGCCGCAAGGCCGAATATAACCAGCCCGATACCAGGGGTAAAGCAGGGCGACGGCGGTCTCGGGCAGCGCGCCGGCCGGCAGGCGGCGCGCGTCGGCAAGACGGGTGACCAGCGCGCGGGCGGTCGCCGGAACGGTCACGGCCTCGCCATTGATGAATGCCCGCGCGCCCGCCGTGAGCAGGCGCGAGCGCCGATCGAGCGCGACGCCCCGGCGCGCGGCCGCGGCGCGAAAGCGTCCCATGGAAAGAGGCCGCGCCGGCGGCTCGAAGATCACGCTCGGCTTCGGCTCGGAGAGGAAGACGCCGGCGAACTCGGCGACGTCGCGCGCGCCCCAGTGCAGCTTGCGAAGCGCGGCCGCGAAGCGCGCCACCATGCGCGGCGGGATGCGCGCGGGGTGGCGCTGCGGCGCCAGGTCCGGGTCGGCGTAGCTGCCGTCGAGGTGGAGGCGATCCTGCAGGAAATCGAGGAACCCGCTCGCCAGCTCCTGGTGCGAGGGCGCGCGAAAGCCGATCGAGTAGGTCGTGCACTCGTCGAGCGCGGTGCCCTCGTGCGCGTAGCGCGGCGGCAGGTAGAGCAGGTCGCCGGCTTCGAGCACCCATTCCTGTGCCGCTCGAAAGCGGCGCAGGATCTTGAGCGGCACGCCCGGCGTGAGCTCGAGGTCGCGCTGTGCCGAGACGCGCCAGCGCCGCCGCCCCGGGCCCTGCAGCAGGAACACGTCGTAGGAGTCGAAGTGGGGGCCGACGCCGCCGCCGGGGACCGCGTGGCTCACCATGACGTCGTCGAGACGCGCGTACGGGATGAACGAGAAGGCGCCAAGCAGCGCGTTGGCCGCGTCGAGATGCAGGTCGAGCCCCTGCACCAGCAGCGTCCAGTCGCGCGCCGGCGCGCCGCGCCAAGTCCGCGCCGGGAACGGGCCGTGGGCGACGCGCCAGCGGCCGCCGCTGCGCGCGACGATGCGGGACTCGACGTCGTCGCGCGCGGCGAGCGCGCGCAGGGCGACGGGCGTGGCGAGCCCGCGAAAGCCCGGCAGCGCGGCGCGCACGAGCAGCGGCCGCTTCTGCCAGTATCGGCGCAGGAACGTTTCGAGGTCGAGGCCGCCGAGCAGCGCGATTCGCATGGCCCGTATTATGAAACGTCCTTGGGCCGCGCGCGCGGTTGTCGCGCCAGGCAAATGCGTTAGAATGAGCGCCGCTTCTGCGGGAACGACGGGATGCTTGCGCCGGGACAGTCTGCACCGGAATTCGACCTGCCCAACGCGGACATGGAGATGGTCCGGCTGGCGGCGTATCGCAACAAGAAGAACGTCGTCCTGTATTTCTATCCCAAGGACGACACGCCGGGCTGCACGCTGCAGGCGGTCGACTTCAGCGACATGGAGGAGGATTTCCTCCGTCACGATACGATCGTGCTGGCGGTCAGCCGCGACGATTGCATCAGCCACAGCGCGTTTCGCGACAAGCACGGGCTCTCGATCCAGCTGCTGGCCGATACCGAGGGCGAGGTCTGCGAGCTCTACGGCGTGCTGCAGGAGCGGGAGGTGGACGGTCGGTTGCGCAAGGGGCTGGCGCGCTCGACGTTCGTCATCGACAAGAAGGGCGTCGTCCGTCACGCGCTCTACGGGGTGACGCCCAGGGGCCACGCCCACGCGGTGCTGGAGCTGGTGAAGCAGCTCGGCGCCAGGTCAAAGTAACCGGCGGCGCCGCCGCCGCAGGGAGCATGCGCATGATCGTTTCCAAGAACACCGTCGTCTCGCTCACCTACGAGCTGTTCGATGCCCAGGGCAAGCTGATCGAGCGCAGCGACGAGCCTGTCACGTACCTGCACGGCGGCTACATGGGCATCTTCCCGCGCGTCGAGGAGGCGCTGGAGGGCAAGCAGGCGGGCGACCGTTGCACCGTGCGCATGGAGCCCGACGACGCCTTCGGCGACTACGACGCCGAGCTGGTGCGGGTCGAGGAGCGCAAGCTGTTCCCCGCCGAGGTGAAGGTCGGCATGCGCTTCGAGGGCCGGCGCGAGGGCTCGCACGAGTCCACCATCTTCACCGTGACCGACATCGCCGAGGACAAGGTGGTCGTGGACGGCAACCATCCGCTGGCCGGCATGGCGCTGCGCTTCGAGTGCAGCGTCACCGGCGTGCGCGAAGCCACCGAAGAGGAAGTGGCGCACGGCCACGTGCACGGCCCGCACGGGCACCATCACTGAGCGGCGCGCCCGCTCTCAGTCGCGTGCCAGCCGGATGAGCTCGTAGACGAGGTCCAGCGCCTCGCGCGGCGTCAGCGCGTCGGGGTCGACCGCCGCCAGCCGCGCGAGCAGCGCATGGGGCGGCGCGGCCGCCGCGGGCTCCGCCGGCAGCGGCGCCGCGAACAGGTCGCCCTGGCGGTCGCGCGTCAGGCCCTCGCTCTCCAGCCGCGCCAGGTGGCGGCGCGCCTGGCGCACCACCGCCGCCGGCACGCCGGCCAGCGCCGCCACCTGCAGGCCGTAGCTCTGGCTCGCCGGACCCTCCTCGACGCTGTGCAAGAAAACGACCTGGTGGCCGTGCTCGACCGCGTCGAGGTGCGCGTTGGCCGCGTCGGGGTAGAGCCGGGCGAGCTGGGTGAGCTCGAAGTAGTGCGTGGCGAACAGCGTGAAACAGCGCTTCGCCTCCAGCAGGTGGCAGGCGATGGCCATGTGCCCGGGATGGGTCAGTCCTGGGCCAGAATCACCCCCGCCAGGGGGGGCAGGGTAAGCACCAGGGACTGGCCGAAGCCCATCCAGGGCTGGTCCTCGCTCATGAGGCCGGCGCCGTTGCCCTGGTTGCCGCCGCCGTAGAAGCCGGAGTCGGAGTTGAAGATTTCCCGCCAGAAGCCGGACTCCGGGCAGCCGATGCGGTAGCCTTCCCGGGGCACGGGGGTGAAGTTGAGGGCGATGATGACGGCGCGGCCGTGCCGGTCCCGGCGCAGGAAGACCAGGATGGACTGGTCCGCGTCGTGGCAGTCCACCCACTGGAAGCCGGCGGATTCGAAGTCCAGCTCGTGCAGGGCGGGCAGGTCCCGGTAGAGGTGGTTCAGGTCCCGCAGCGTGGCCTTCACACCGGCGT
>CAZGTK010000062.1:0-9928 GCA_964528415.1 uncultured Burkholderiales bacterium
AGGTCCCAGCCGACGGCGCGCAGCAGCGCGGCGCCCGACGGCGGCAAGTCCGCCGGCAGCGCGCGGCCCGACAGCAGCGCCCACAGGCCGGTCCACGCGCGCGCGAGCGCCAGCGGGTGGTAGCCGCCGCCGCCGGTGGCGAGCAGCCGCGGCGTGCCGTCCGCGTGGGCGGGAGCACTTTCGATCACCGTCTGCGCGACCGCGAGAAACGCCTGCGTCGAGAGGGCGAGCTTGCCGAGCGGGTCCGGCGTCAGCAGGTCGGTGCCGGCCTGCAGCACCACCGCGTCGGGCCGGAAGCGCTCGCGCAGGCCGTGCCAGGCGGCGTCGAACAACAGGCGGTACTCGTCGTCGTGCGTCCCGCGCGGCAGCGGCACGTTGACGGTCGTGTGATCGCCGGCCGCCTCGCCGGCGTCCTCGAGCCGCCCGCCCGCGTGCGGATACGCGTACGCGGTGTCCATGTGCAGCGACAGCGTCGCCACGTCGGGATCGGCCGCGAACGCATCTTCCACCGCGTCGCCGTGGTGGGCGTCGATGTCGACATACAGCACCCGCAGCCCGGCGCGCTTCAGGCGCAGGATGCCGAGCACCGGGTCGTTGAAGTAGCAGAAGCCCTGCGCGCAATCGGCGCGCGCGTGATGCATGCCGCCGGCGGGATTGAACGCCACGCGCCCCGCCAGCACCTGCTCGGCGCCCTGCACGCTGGCGCCGGTGGCGGTGGCGGAGATCGTGCAGAACTGCGCGAAGTACGGGTTCTCCAGCGTGCCCAGGCGGTGGCGCGCGCGCCACTCGTTCTTCACGCGACCCAGCGCCTCGCAGCGCTTCGCGGCGGCGACGTACGCGCGCGTGTGAAACCACTCCAGCTCGGCGTCGGCGGCGCGCCGCGCGCCAAGGTACTCGTCGGCGCCGAGCGCGCCGTAGGCGAGGATCAGGTCCTGGGTCAGCGAAACGCGCGGGATCGCCAGCGGATGGTTGGACCCGTAGGCCTTGCGCCGGTAGCGCGCGGCGGCGATGAAGGTGGCGCGCCGGCCGGCGCGGATGCGCGCCTGCCGCGGCACTGCCGGAGCGTCGCCGGCGATGCGGGCTGCCGTGGTCACCGTCGCAGCCGCAGGTAGATCTCGGGCAGCTTGCGCGGCAGCGAGTTGATCTGGTCCAGCACCAGGTAGTGCCCGGCGCCGAAGATCCGCGGCAGGTACTCGCTGCCGGCCGGGTCCACGGTCAGGCAGAACGGGTGCACGCCGCCGTCGATCGCCTCCTTCACCGCGACGCGCGTGTCCTCGTGCAGGTAGCGCATGTCGCCGCCGTCGTCGTAATCCTCCGGCCGGCCGTCGGACAGGATCAGCAGCAGGCGCCGCTCGCTGGGGCTGTCGGCGAAGCGCGTCATGGCGTGGCGGATGGCCGTGCCCATGCGCGTGGCGAGCCGTCCCGACAAGCCGCCGATCACGGCGCGCACGTCGCCGGTCAACGGCTGGCCGAAGTCCTTGATGCGGTAGTAGCTCACGTTGTCGCGGTACTTGGACGAAAACCCGGCGATCGCGTAGGCGTCGCCGACCACTTCCATGGCTTCGGCGAACAGCAGGATGCCGGCGCGGATGCGGTCGATGATGCGGCCCTGGCTGTCGGGCAGCTGCTGCATGACCGAGGTGGACATGTCCGCCAGCAGCATGACGGACGTGTCGCGCTGCTGCGGCCGGCGGTAGCGGTAGACGCGCGGCGGCGGCCGCTGGCCCGCGCGCCGCTCGACGACGAAGCCGACCGCCGCGTCGATGTCGACCTCCTCGCCCTCGAGCTGGCGCTTGAGCGGCGCCAGCCGGGTCGGCTTCTGCGCCTGGATCGCGCGCTTCAACTGCGCCAGCGCGTCGCCGTAGGCCGCCGCCAGCCGGGCCGCCTCGCCGGGATTGCTCTCGGCCAGGCGCCGCTCCTGGACCCACGCCCAGTTGCGCTTGTAGCGCTGGTCGCGGTAGTCCCATTCCGGGTACGGTATGCCGCGGCCGGCCGCCTCGCGCGGCGTCCCGCCGCCGCTGGCGTGGGCGGCGCCCGGCTGGCCGATGCCGGCTTGGCCGGCGGCGCCGGGGCCGGCCTCCGGCATCGCCGGCTCGTTGTCCTCGGCGCCGCCCCGCGGCGAGGGCTCGTCCGGCGACTCCGCCTGCTCCTGCGTGCCCTGGCCCGCCTGGTCGCCGCTCTCGCCCTCGCCCTCGCGGCCGTCGCCGCCGGCGTCGCGCGGATAGACGGCGCGCGCGGCATTCGGCGAGCGCCCGGGCAGGTACGCCTCGGCGCGCGCCTCCGGCGTCTGCACGGCCGGCCACGCGCGCGCGCGATGGATCGCGTTGGCGACGCGAAACGCATCGAGCAGGGTGGCGGCGGGATCGGTCAGCGGCTCGAGTTCGTCCCAGCGGATCTCGGCGCGCCGCTCGGCGGGAACGGCCGCCGGATCCAGCAGGCAGCGCACGCTGTCGAGCGCGAGCCGATAGTAGGTGGCGGCCGGCTCCGCCGTCGGCATGCGGCGCGCCGCGACGCGCTCCATGCGGCGCGCGTGGTTGGGCACGTCGGCGACGATGCGGGCGTCCACCCGCAGGTCCTCGCACAGGTCGAACAGCAGCGAGAACGTCAGCATGTCATCGCCGTACGCGGCGAAGAGCGGGCGCCAGGTGATCGGCTGGTCCGGCGCGAGCGGCGGGTGCTCGGCGCCGGCCTCGCGGAACAGCGCCTCGATCGCGGCGCGCTCGAAGGAGCCGAACGCGATATGCCCGGCGGCGTGGATCACCGCCAGCAGCGCGTCGTCGCGCTCCGGCATCGCCACCGGCAGGTAGAGCTCGCGGCCGTCGGTCTCGACGAAAGCGCGCCCCTTCTCCGGCGACCAGTCGCTCGGGCGCAGGCCCGGCGGCTCGTCGAACCAGATCGCCAGCAGGAACGTGATGAGCCGCTCATGGTCGGCGAGCCGGAAGCCCGCCATGTGGTCCATCAGGATGTGGAGGCTCTCGTCCGACTCGAGCCGGAAATAGGCCTCGCCGCGCAGGCGGCCGGCCTGCAGGATGTCGGCGCCGCGCTGGGCCCAGGGCAGCAGCAGCTGGGCGCCGAACAGGTTGCGCACCTTGATCGCGCCCGGCAGATAGCTCGCCAGCAGCAGGCGCCGCGTCTCGAAGAGCTCTTCCGCCGGCCCGGTCAGGTGCTCGATGCCGGTCACGCCCTGGCGCGCGGCGAGATCCGCGACCGGCGTGCGGAAGAACGCGGCGCCGCTTTCGAGGTGGCGCGCGCACCAGGCGAGCCCGATCTGCGCCCAGCGCTCCTCGCCGGCGTGGCCCAGCTCGGCGTAAGCGCCGGGCAGGTTCTCCATGAAGCCCTCGACCGCCTTCCACGAGCCGCGAAAGCGCAGGAACTCCAGCGCCTGCCGCGTCCACGGGGCCACGGCGCCGCATGCGCGCTCGGCCGCGCCGCTGCCGCGGATGAAGGCCTTGCCGGCCTCGCGGTCGTGCAGGAACAGGCGCTGCGCGGCGTCGAGCCATTGCGCCGCCGTGTCGTCGCCGTGACGGCGCACCTCGGGCAGGATCTCGCGGGCGTCGCGGTGGGCGACGAAGCTCACGCGGGCGAGCTCGTCGAGGCGCCGCCCGACCTCGTCGGGGGCGGCGTGGTGCGGCGACGGCGGCGGCCGGCTCACGCCCGAGCTCACTCGAGATGGGCGCGCACGATCTCCATCATGGCCTCGGCCAGCTCCGGATCGTCCGTGACGGGGCTCACCATCGCCACCTGGCAGGCGTCCACCGGCGCGAGCCCCGCCGCGATCATGCCGCCTGCGTAAACCAGCGCGCGCGTCGAGGTGACCTCCTCGAGGCCGTGATCCTTCAGCGCGCGGGCGCGCTGGCCGATCGCGACCAGCTTCTCCGCCGTCTCGGCGTCCAGCTCAGGCACTTCGGCGCGCACGATCCTGAGCTCGGTGGCGGCGTCGGGAAAATCGAACTGGATGGCGACGAAGCGCTGCTTGGTCGACGGCTTCAAATCCTTCAGCACCGTCTGATAGCCGGGGTTGTACGAGATCACCAGCATGAAGTCCTCGTGGGCCTCGATCTCCTGGCCCTTCTTCTCGAGCGGCAGGCGGCGGCGGTGGTCGGTGAGCGGATGGATCACGACGGTGGTGTCGGTGCGCGCCTCGACCACCTCGTCCAGGTAGCAGATGGCGCCGGCCTTGACCGCGCGCGTGAGCGGCCCGTCCTGCCACACCGTCTCGTCGCCCTCCAGCAGGAAGCGCCCGACCAGGTCGGCGCTGGTCAGGTCCTCGTGGCAGGCCACCGTCACCAGAGGGCGCCCAAGCCGCCAGGCCATGAACTCGAGAAAGCGGGTCTTGCCGCAGCCGGTCGGGCCCTTCAGCATCACCGGCAGCCGCCGGCGGTAGGCGGCCTCGAACACCGCGACTTCGTTCTTCTGCGGCTCGTAGTAAGGCGCCGCCGCCGCGTCGGGCGGCTGGACGATGTCGCGTTCGACGCCGCGCAGGCGGTTGATGAGCTGCTTCATGCGGATCCGGGTCGGAAGGGAGGGCCGCTCCTATGCTGCTATGCGGCCCTCGCGAATGCAACGGGTGCGGATGAACAGGTAGACATGGCGCGCCGTGCGCACGGCCATCTTCTCCGGTACGACCGGCAGCGCCTCCGGGCGGTTCGACTCGAGGCAATTGCGGTAGTAGACCAGCTCGCGCAGGTTGTCGCGGATCGTGTTCCAGTACGGCTCGCCCTTCACCAGCACCTTCCACACGTCGAGGATGTCGGCGTCCGCGGGCGGCGGCGCCTTCCTGCCCTCGTCGATCAGGTAGGCGACGATCAGCTCGCGCACCAGCGCCGTCGCGCGCTCCACGGTGACCGCGAGAGGCGGCGGCGGGGCCGCGGCGACGGCGCGCTCGAGATCGGCGAGCGCCGCGTCGACCCGATCGAAGGTCGCGGAGAGGTGGTGGCCTTCCATGCCAGGGGATAGAATTAGACGTTTCTAATAGACGGCATTGTACGCAACCGGGGAGAGGATGAAAAACGCCATGCAGCGCCTGCTGAAGATGCTCAAGATCAACAACCTGCAATACAACGCCAACCGCGACCCCGAGGTCTATCGGCGCGCGGTCAACAAGCCGTTCCGCATCCAGGCCGTATTGGCCGGCAGCGGCACCGCGCGCTGCCAGCTGGTCGACGCCGCGGGCAAGGTCGTGGCCGACAAGAGCCTGCAGCTGCCGGGAACCTTTACCCACGAGATCGCCTACCCCGTGCCCGGCGTCCACGTCCTGCGCCTCAAGGTCGAGGGCGGGGGCCAGACCGCCGAGCACGACCTGCGCCTCGACGTCGTCGAGCACGACTGGATCGGCTGACGCCGGCCCACCGCGCGGGCCGGTTGCAGCCGCTCGCGCGCTGCGCGAGACTCACGCTGCCATGCGCTTACGTTATGTCCTGATCGGCGCCGCGGTCGCGGTCGTCGCGATCCTGGTGGCCGGCGCGGTCATCCTCGCGCGCACCGACCTCGCCCCGTACGTCGCCCGCGTCGAGACGGCCGTCAAGGACGCCACCGGACGCGAGCTGAAGATCAAGGGCCCGGTCGGCTTCCGTCTCTCCCTGTTTCCGACCGTCGCCGCCGAGAACGTCAGCTTTCAGAACGCGCGCTGGGGCTCGCGGCCGCTGATGGCCGAAGCAAGGCGCGTCGAGGTGCAGATCGCGCTCCTGCCGCTTTTGACCGGCGACATCGTCATCCGCCGCCTGGAGCTCGTGCAGGCCGACGTGTTGCTCGAGGTCAACGCCAAGGGCGAAAGGAACTGGGAGTTCGCGAAACCGGCGGCCGCGCCCAAAGACGGGGCGCCGAAAGGCGGCGGCGCCGCCGTGGAGGTTCGTCAGGTGCGCGTCACCGGCGGTGCGCTGACCTATCGGCAGGCGCGGCCGAAGCTCGAGCACCGCGCCCGCATCGACGAGTTGCGCGTCGACGCCGCGAGCGGATTCGACGCGTTGGCGTTCGACGGCGGCGGGCAGGTGAACGGCGTTGCGGTCGCGTTGCGCGGCAGCCTGGGCAACCTCGGCCGCGCGGGCGCCGCGGGCGCCGCCGGCCCGCTCGAGCTCAACGCGAGCGCGGGCCGCAACAAGCTGAAGGCCGAGGGGTCGGTGCCACTGTCCGGCGAAGGCCTGGCGGGTCTCGACGCCAGGGTGTCGGCCAGCATCCCCGACGCGGCGGCGCTGCAGGCGCTGCTGCAGCGTCCGGTGCCGCGCCTGCCGCCGACCGAGCTGGCGGCGCGCGCGCGGGTCACGCAGCAGATCCTCGAGGTGGACGACCTCGAGGTGTCCTCCGGCAAGAGCCGCGCCAAGGGCCGGCTGCAGATCGCGCTGGCGGGCGAACGGCGCGAAATCAAGGCCCGGCTCGACGCGCCGCTCATCGACCTGCAGGAGCTCTACGCCGCCGGCGACAAACCGCGAAAGGAACCCGCGCCGGCGCGCGGCGACGGGCGCGTTTTTCCGGACGACCCGCTGCCGGTGGCCGCGCTGAAGGCGCTCGAGGGCAAGGCCGACCTGCACGTGGAGAAGCTGCGGCTCGCGGACGGCCGCACGCTCGAGGGAATCGGCGGCCGCGTCAGCTTCAAGCGCGGCAGGATCGAGGGCGAAGACCTCAAGCTGCGGCTCGACGAGCGCGAGCTGCGGCTCAAGTTCGCGGCCGACGCCACCTCGGGCAAGGACCTCGGAGTCAGCGCGGCGCTGTCGGGCGAAAAAGTCCCGTTGGCGGCGCTCACCGGCGTGCTGGGGATGACCACCGCGCCGCAGGGCGCGCCCACCGACGTCGCGGTGAATCTCGCCGGCCGCGGCGCCTCGGTGCGAGCCCTGATGGCGTCCGCCAACGGCGACGTGCGCGTGGTTGTCGGACCCGGCCGGATCAAGAACCGCGCCCTCGACGTCGGCGCCGACGTCACCGAGCTGCTGAACGCGCTGAACCCGGCGCGGACGCAGGACGATTACAGCGAGCTCAAGTGCGCCGTGCTGCGCTTCCCGGTGCGCAACGGCATCGCCACCATCGACAACGGCATCGCCATCGAGACGGCCAAGGTGCGCCTGATCGGCGGCGGCACCGTCAACCTGCGCACCGAGCAGCTCGAGCTGGGCTTTCGTCCGGCGGCCAACACGGGGCTCGGCGTCGGCGCCGGCTCTCTGGCGCGTTTCGCCAAGGTGAGCGGAACGCTGGCGGATCCCAAGATCGGCGTCGACATGGCCAGCGCCGCGGCCGGCGCGGCCGCCGCCGGCGCGGCCGTCATCACGGGCGGCCTCTCGCTGCTCGCCGGCGGCCTGCTGCTCAACGACGTGCCGGAGGAGGTGTGTCAGGTGGCGTTGAGCGGCGCGCCCAAGGCCCAGCCCAAGCAGGACGGCGGCGGCAGCATCTTCGATCCGATCAAGCGCCTGTTCGGCAACTAGCTCCTGCGACGCTTCGCGCGGGGTTTCGCGTCGACCCCGCAGCCGCGGTCCCAGTAGGGTTCGGGGCCGTAGGCCTGCTGCAGAAAGTCGACGAACGCCTTCACCTTCGCCGGCAGATACTGGCGGTGGGGATACACGGCGTACACGCTCATGCCGCCCGGCACGTGCTCGGCCAGCACCGCCTGCAGGCGGCCTTCGCACAGGTCCTCGCCGACGTCCCAGGTCGACTTCAACGCGAGGCCGAGCCCGTCCAGCGCCCACTGGCGGATCACCTCGCCGTTATTGCACGCCAGCGTGCCCGAGACGCGAACGGCCTGCGGCCCGTCGGGTCCCACGAACGGCCACAGATCCTGGCGCGAGTCGCGCGTGGCCACGACGAGGCAGTTGTGGCGGGCGAGGTCCGCGGGCGTGGCCGGCGTGCCGTGCCGGCGCAGGTAGTCCGGCGAGGCGCAGACCACGCGACGGTTGGGCGCGAGTTTCCTCGCCACCAGCGCGGAGTCCTCCAGCTCGGCGATGCGGATGGCGACGTCGAAGCCGTCCTCCACCAGGTCGACGATGCGTTCGTCGAGGTCGAGATAGATGCGCAGCTCGGGGTAGCGGGCGGCGAACTCCTTGACGAGCGGCGCGACGTGGCGCCGACCGAACGCGGCGGGCGTGCTGACGCGCAGCGTTCCGCGCGGCGCGACGCGCCCTGCCCCGACGAGCGCCTCCGCCTCCTCCACCTCGGCCAGGATCTGCGCGGCGCGCTCGTAGTAGCGCGCGCCCTCCTCGGTGAGACTGAGCCGCCGCGTGGTGCGGTTCAGCAGTCGTCCGCCGAGCCGCGCTTCCAGCCGCGACAGGCGCTTGCTCACCATCGCCGGCGACAGCCCCAGTTCGCGCGCCGCGGCCGACAGCGCACCCGCGCCCACCACCTTCACGAACACCGCCATGTCGCTCACGGGATCCATCGCTGCTGCCTCCTGGCCGGCCGTGCGTGCCGGGTTTTGTTTCTTATAGGTTACGAATCAATTTACTTTTTACCGTATTTTTTCTTCCATGGAAAGCACCTATCATGCCTCCATCGCCACCGCGAACAGGAGAACCGCCATGAAACGCGACCTTTCTTTCGATGCCTCCGCCACGCTGGAAAACCGCGCCCGCGAATGCCGCTCGAGAACGCTGCAGCGCCTCGCCGCCGCCGACGCCGCGACGCTGCGCGCCGCGCTTGCCGGCGCGCCGCGCGCGCCGGCCGGCCGTATCGCCGCCTGCTGAAACGCGCTCCCTCCCCCGCTCGTTCCTCGTTTCGGGCCGGCGCCGCCGGCCCGTTTTGTCGTCTTCCGCGTCGGGCCTCGTTTGCTACACTGCGGGCCAGCGTGCATTCATCGAGGAGAACTCCACCATGCGGAAGGCGAACTGGCTGGCAGCAATCGCGTTGGCAGCGACGGTGCTGTCAGGCTGCGCGACCGATCCCGGCAAGTATCCGGACGGCACGCGCGTGACGCCCGCGCGCATCGCCGAGGTGGCCGAGCAGGAATGGCAGCTCGCGGCGCTGCGCGTCGACGGCAAGGACGTGCCGCTGCTCGAGCAGGCCAGGCCCACGCTGCAGATCGGCAAGGACCTGCACGTCGCCGGCCGCGCCACGGTCAACCGCTACATGGGGCAGATGAAGCTCTCCGGCGCCGGCGAGGTGTCGTGGGGTCCGCTCGCCTCCACCATGATGGCGGGGCCGGACGAGGCGATGAAGCAGGAGCAGGTCTTCCTCGGCGCGCTGGCGAAGACGACGCGCATGCACGTCGGGCCGGCCGGCCTGCTGCTGGAGACGCCGGACCACAAGACGATGCTGGAATTCGTGCCCGGCGACGGCGAGAAGAAGTATCGCCGCTGACGGCGCCCTCAGCGGCGGATCACGACCGGCCGATTGACGAGCTCGTTCGCGTCGCGCGCACGCGGCGGGAAGTGCTCGGCCAGCAGGGCGTGGATGCGGCGCACGCCGGCCAACGCGCCTTCCTCGAAGCGGCGCGCGCGAAAATGCGCCTCCATCTCGCGGCACGCGGCCTCCCACGCCTCGGGCGCGACGACGCGCGCCGCGCCCCGATCGGCGACGATCTCGACGTCCCGGTCCGCCAGCAGCACGTAGACCAGGACGCCGTTGTTCGCCTCCGTGTCCCACGCGCCGAGGAAGCCGAACGCCGCCACCGCCCGCTCGCGCGCGCTCTCGTCGGCCCACAGCGCGCGCGTCGGCAGCGACGCCTCCACCGCGAACACCACCTCGCCGCCGTGGCTCGCCTCGCCCTCGCGGATCGCGTCCTCGATGCGCTGCATGGCGGCGTCCGGAAACGCGCGCCGCACCGCGACGTCGCCCGTGCTCCAGTGACGCAGTAACCGGCGCCAGCCCATCGTTACCACCGCCCCGAGGCGCCGCCGCCACCGAAGCCGCCGCCACCGCCGCCACCGCCGCCCCCGCCGCCGCGGGACCACCCGCCGCTTCCGCCCGACCAGCCGCCGGTGCGGCCGCCGCGGCCGCCGGCAACGCGATGCCC